>JAFNZQ010000279.1 GCA_017382775.1 Spirochaetaceae bacterium | reverse complement strand
ACTTTGAGTGACTTTTACATAATGTCCTCCAATTTAATTTCTCACTTTTTGTAAAACGTTTCTTACTTCTGTTTATATTGTAACACAGATTTTTAAATTTGTCAAGTAAAATTTAAAAAAAATCGAATTTTTTTTTAAAAATTCGTAAATTTTTTTTAAATTTACCGATTTAGCCTCTCCCGGCGGCCTTCGCCACATTGAACATCAACATTGCAATGGTCATGGGGCCCACTCCACCGGGGACGGGAGTGATGGCCGAAGCAACTTTTGCGGCACTTTCGAAATCCACATCACCTTTCAGTGCATATCCGGATTTTTTGGAAGCATCCGGAACGCGGTTAATTCCCACGTCAATTACCACGGCATCGGTCTTTATCATGTCGCCGGTTACCAATCCGGCACGTCCGCAGGCTGCAATAACAATATCGGCAGTTTTTGTAAAAAAGGACAAATTTTTTGTGGCGGAATGGCAAAGTGTGACGGTACAATCCCATGGCTTTTGGGAAAGCAGGATGGAAAGCGGTCGTCCCACAAAATGGCTTCGTCCGATTATGCAAGCGTGTTTTCCCGCCGTTTCCATTCCCGTTTCTTGCAAAAGACGGAGAATCCCCAGTGGCGTACAGGGAATGAAACTGTCCTTCTCACAAACCAAGGCACCGGCATTTTGTATGTGAAAACCGTCCACATCCTTTTGGGGTAAAATCTTGTCCGTAATTCGTTGGCTGTCCAAATGGGCCGGCAGCGGAAACTGAACCAAAATTCCGTGAACGGAATCGTCGCCGTTAAGGTCGTCCAGTAAATCTTCCAGTGCTTGCTGGGTGGTGTCCTCCGCCAGTTTGAAAGTCCTGTCCGTCATTCCCACTTCTTGGAGAGCCTTTGTTTTTGAAGCCACGTACACGGCACTTGCGGGATCGTTCCCCACCAGAATGACTGCGAGACAGGGATTTATCCCCAGGGCGTTTAGCGACTTTACTTGTTCCTTCACTTCGGAACGTACTTTTTCGGCAATGGCCTTTCCGTCAATTATCTTTTCCATTTTCGTCCTTGTTGGTGTCCTCCGTTCCCAAAGTTCTGCCTTTCCACTCAAAGCCGTCTTTCGTCATGGATTTATGCACGGAATTGGCAATGATGGCAAGTAGGCTGAAAAAAACGCCGGGATAGAGAATTGGTATTCGTTTGTCAAGTTTTCGATCCAGTGTAACAACTGTCCAAAGGATTATGTAGAAAACCACGGCTGCCAAAAGGGATGCCGCAGCAGGATGATGCAACATTGCGGCGACTATGGCCACAAAAAAGGGCATGAATAAAAAAATTGTTGCCAATATCAATATGGCGGTGGTTAAAGCCAGGTTGTTGTTGAAAAAACAAACAATGTTGCGGGTAATCCCGTGGACCGCTTCCGCCCAATTGTTGTACATTCGGCAACTCACCACCGATTTTGCATCCAAAAAGTATGTTGTGAATCCGGCGTGTCGCATGGTTCGGGCAAGATAAATGTCTTCGCAGCAGGCGTTGCAAATAGTGGAATATCCGCCGATTTTTTTAATGCTTTCGGTACGCAAAACGATGAACTGTCCAATGGCGGCTGCCAAAGTTTCGCTTTTCACATGTCGGGTGAGAAAAATGGGAAGAACAAAATCCGTAAGGAGAAAAATCACCGATACTGCCAAGGCATCTCCCAGGCCGGAAAATTTTTGTCTTGCATAACCGGATATTAAATCGGCACCGTGCAAAAGCAGGTTGGAAACGCCCCAACTTACGGATGTGAAAGAATGTTCGGTGTCCGCATCGGTGCAAATGAGTATTTCCCCATGGGCTTCGGCAATCAGTTGTTGCATGGCAAAGGGCTTTCCGTTCCAGCCGGTGGCCAAAGGTTGACCTTTGATGGCCCGAAAGGGAATTTTCTCTTTTTTGTATTCATCCTTCATTTTTTCGATGATTTCCCATGTTTTATCCGTGGAATTATCATCCAAAACCAAAACTTCGTAATTTTTATAACTCTGTTTTAGAAGGGATTTTAGCACTCGCTCAATATTTGCTTCTTCGTTTCTGGCAGGGATCAAAACCGACACCAAAGGACCGGACAACATAAGAGGCTTTTTCGTGTGTGTGTGCATCCAAAATGTATTGCACAAACATATTATCAAAAAATAAATTGCCACAATCAGTACGATGAACCCGTAAATTTGCAAAATCATTGATGCCCCTCCTCCCTATTGATT
>JAFNZQ010000028.1 GCA_017382775.1 Spirochaetaceae bacterium | reverse complement strand
TACAGCTGCGTTGCGGGTGGCGGCCGGCGCACATTTTTTGTCGGACGTTTTGGCTGGGGCGGCTTTGGGAGCTTTTACAGGATTTTTGGTGCCGTTCCTTCATACATTGCCGGCTAAAAAAAGTTCCGTTACTCCGGTGGTGTCTTCGACCGGAGTTTCAATTCGGGCGCAATTCTGATTTTTTGAAAAAGAGTAAATGATGTCTTGAAAAAACGGCCAAAATGTGGTATAATAGCAGTGAAGTTTAGAACGTAACCATCATTTTCGTAATGGAAGAGGAGGTTTCATGAAGGTTGAATTTGAGCATATCGGGTTTTCGTCCGCCGGTGAAAAGATTTTTTTGTGGACCGCGTCCAACGGAGAAATGCAAATCAGTGTCATAAATTATGGATGTATCATAACGTCCATCCTTTTGCCACGGGGCAAGGCTCGTTTTTCCGACGTGGTTTTGGGGCTTTCCAATCCCATGTCCTATTTGGATGTGAAAAATCCCCATTTCGGTGCTGCGGTGGGGTTGATTGCCAATCGTGTTGCCAAGGCACGATTTGACCTTGATGGCCAAACAATCTTTTTGGATGCCAATGACGGCGAAAATTCACTTCACGGCGGATTTTACGGTTTGGAAACCTGCGTTTTTCATGCCGAGCCTTTCGCCTCCAACGGAAATTGCGGCATTCGATTTACCAAAACCATTTTGCCCTACGAACAGGGACTTCCGGCCTCGGTGGATGTGGAAATTTGTTACACCTTAACCGGCGACAACAAAGTTCTTTTGGACTACGTTGCAACTCCATCGGAAAAAACACCCATCAATTTGACCAATCACTCATACTTCAATTTGACCGGTGATTTTTATCAAACCATTGACGACCATATTTTGCAAATGCCCTGTGACGGCTATCTTCCCGTGGATAAAAATTTAATTCCCACGGGAGAAATTAAGAATGTGGAGGGAACGCCCTTCGATTTCCGCGTTGGGAAAAAAATCGGTCGCGACATAGGCGATGTTCCGGGCGGGTACGATCACACCTTTGTAATTTCCAATGAGAAAAATCCGCAGCCGGTGGAATGTGCTTATATAAAGGAAGAAAAGTCCCAACGAACCTTGCGAGTTTTCACCGATTTGCCCGGCGTTCAGTTTTATACGGGAAACTTTTTGGACGGACGAGTGGGAAAACGTTGGCAAATCCACAAGGCACGACAGGGATTTTGCCTGGAAACTCAGTTTTTCCCGGATTCGCCAAATCGTGATAATTTTCCCAACTGTTTTGTCGAAAAAGGCCGACAATTCAAAAGTCGCACAATTTGGGAATTTGGATTCTGATGTAATCTCTCCGAAATTTTTTGCTTTTTTTCTGTTTTTGGAAAAAATTAAAAAAAATAAATCGGTTTTTTAAAAAACCCCTTGATTTTTTTTTTCATTTTTGATATAATAGCGAAAGCGAGGAGATTATAGATGGCGGAAAATTTAGTTGAAGAAGTTCAAAAGATGCTCACAGAAGAGAAGTGGACACGTGCGACACTGGCAAATTACTCGGTGAACAATTTTGCCGAATTGGCGGAATTTATTGCTGAGGCTGAGGAAAAGCAATGTGTCGCCGAAATTAAAAATCTTTGTGAAGAGCACCTGAAACATACCAAAAACAGTATTATCGCGTTATATATCACCGGAATGATGTGCTTGAAAGAAGGTTCTTTGGATAACCATTCTCTTTCTTCGCTTTTGGACATTTTTGTGGACAACAAGAAGTCCAACATTGTGGTTTTTCTTTGTGAAACTATCTTGAATGAAGATAAAGATAACCGAACTGCCCTGCGTATTTTGGCTGAAACCTACCGTGAAGCCGGGAAAGACAAAATGTGGGAAGTTTATGAACATTTGGCCAAGGTGGATCACCATGAGTCCGATGTTACAAAGATGCTTGCGGAAAAGTACGAAAAAGACGGCCGTTTTGATGATGCTGTGGAGTACTATAAAAAAGCAATGTTGCGGTATATAAACACCAAAAACCTTACTTCCGTCAAGGAAATTTGGTTCAAATTGGTGTCGATGATTCCCGAAGAAACGGGATTTTTCTTCATGGTTCAGAAAAAATTGGAAAAAATTTCTTCTGCCGACAAAAATGCTGCCTTGTTGCAGGAATTGTACAACCACTACCGCGCAACGGAAAATTGGGATGTGGCCATTAAAATCCTCAAAATGATTTTAACTTGCAATGAAAACAATCCGGATGCTCGTCGCGAAATTACGGAATGTTATCGTCAAAAATACAAAGATCACAGCAAATTGGAAGACTACATTCGCATTTCGGATTTGAACCAGTCTTTCCGAAACGTTTTTGTGGCCATCGCCAATTTCGAAAAGCACATTGCCTTTGACGCGAAAAATTATGTTCATCACCGAACATGGGGCGTGGGTCGAATTGACACAATCAGCTCCGACGAAATTGTTATCAATTTCGGTAAAAAGGCCGGTGTTCGTTCCATGTCTCTGAAAATGGCTGTGGATTCCCTGACGCCTTTATCGAAAGAGCATATTTGGGTTTTGAAAGCTGCAGTTCCCCGTGAAAAATTGCTTCAAAAGGTGAAGACGGATCACAAATGGGCATTGCAAACC
>JAFNZQ010000278.1 GCA_017382775.1 Spirochaetaceae bacterium | reverse complement strand
TGTTGCTTTTAAATTATATCAGGTGAAAGAAACCTTTTCTATACCCTTTTTGGCGACATTATTTTTTACTGCTTACATGACAAAAGATTTTTCGAAAATACACTTGACAAAAAAACTTTTATCGTGTATAATAGAAGAAGCACGAGGTGTCGTTATGGTTATAAACAACTCACAAATACAGGTAGTATCTTTCTCATTGGGTGACGAACTTTACGGAATTAACATAATGGATGTTAAAGAATTGGTGAAAAAAGAAAACATCCGCCCCTTGCCGGGATTGCCATATTTTGTTGAAGGCATTATCAATTTGCGTGGCGAAATAATTCCCATAGTCAGTTTACACAAGCGATTTAACCTTAAAGACTCGCCGGCTCAAGAAGAGGACGACTTTTCCGGCGGATTTATCATTCTCAACGGAATTAATATGAAGGTGGGCGTGATTATCGATAAAATTTCACGAGTGGTTACGATTCAAACCTCCGAAATCAAGCCGCCGCCACAAATGCTAACCGGAATTGGGCGAGAATATATATACGGAATTGTCAGAAACGATTCCGAATATTTAATAATTCTTGACACTGACAAGCTTTTCACCCATACCGAATTATCTCGAATTTCGGAAGCAAATTTACAATGATTACGCAAACTTTCAGTTCAAACATTCGTCGCAAAGAAATGGAAGCCGTCCTTACCTGTATGGTCAACGAAACCGTTGGTCCCGGTGACATGAACAAACGACTAATTTCCCAAGCGAAGGAATTTTTCCATGTGGAAGGTGCTGTGGCTGTTCGAAGTCCGGGAATTGCCTTGAAATTTGCCCTGGACTGCTTGGCCATGGAAAAAGGTTCTAAAATAGCAATTTCGCCACTGGCTCCCATGTGGCACTTGTCGACGGTTATCGAATACGGTTTGGAACCTGTTTTTGTGGATGTTGACCCTCAAAGCGGAGTGATAAGTCGTGAAGAATTACAAAAGGCAGCTGCTGACGGCCTTTCTGCCGTTATTCTCTACGCACCCTTTGGCGGCGTTTCCGACTCCTTCGACGTGGTTAATTCGGGACTTGTGGCCATTGAGGACATTTCCGAAAGCTGCGGTGCCTTTTTTTATAAAAACCTAAACGAAGACGGTTCCTATGAAGAAAAAATCATGGCCGGCGGTGTTTGCCCCTACACCATCGTAGGACTGGAAGACAGGGATTCCCTTACCGCAGGTGGTGGCGCCTTGCTTTTGGCACGAAGCCGTCGGGATTCTGCACCCTTACGCAGCCGTGCCGAAGAAGCACCCTTAACAGACATTCTCCCGGACATAAATTGTGCCCTGGGTTTTGTCCAATTGCGGGAATTTTCCAAAAACCAAGAGGTGTGCAAAAAAATCGAAACCGTTTTTGCCGAAAGCCTTTTAAGTACAAATCACACCCGATTGCAACAAGTTCCGCTGCAAGAAGCCCGAAATGCGGAAAAATCCGTTTACTCATTCCCCGTTGTGATAAATGGATCAATGCAATCTCTCACGGAATTTACAAAAAAGAAAGAAATACAGGTTGCAACCGCCTTTGAAAATCGAATTATTGCCAAAATGGAACTTCCGGAATGCAAAAACGCCAGGGCTTTGTATCTTCGCACCGCCCTTTTCCCCTTGTATTTCCGACTTTCCGAAAAAGATATCGAAAAAATCAGTAAAACTTTGCAATTTTTGCCATAGGATTATATGATGAAAAATGCAGTTGTCATTACAAACATTTTTAATCCTCAAGCAGTGGAAGAAGCCGGCAAGGTGGAAGATTTCTTGCAAAAAAACGGCTTTCAAACCACGGCCTACGAATTTGACGGCAAAAACGACGAAGAGTTTACCGATTACGACTTGGCCGTTTCCCTGGGAGGCGACGGAACGGTCCTTTTTGCCGCCCGTGCCTGCCTCAATGCCGGAATTAGGATTTTTCCCATCAATTTCGGTAAATTCGGATTTCTTTCCGGTGTGGACAGAAATCACTGGCAAGAGAAACTTTCCGCAGTCATTTCCGGTGGCGAAATCGAGGAATTAAATCGTTCCATGCTGCAAATAGTCGTTATTCGCGACAACAAACCGATTTTTACCCGATTCGCCCTTAACGACCTGGTTCTTTGTGGTGAAAGCCCTGCAAAAACCGTCTATCTCACAACATCCTACAACGGAATAAATATTGGCGAATTTGCCGCCGACGGAATTATCCTTTCATCGGCCACGGGAAGCACCGCCTATTCCCTTTCCGCAGGCGGACCGATTTTGGATCCCACCGTGGATGCCATGATTCTTTCCATGATAAATCCTTTCACCATTTCCGATCGGCCTTTGGTTCTTTCCCCAAATTCCGACATTCGAGTGATGCTTTCTTCCTCCCGAAATCCCGGAGCGGTCATAATCGTAGACGGACAAATTCGCTTCAATTTTTTGGAAAACGACATTCTTTCGGTAAAGCGAGCCGAAAAACAAATTACCCTACTGGGATGTTCCCAAAACAGTTTCTATTCCGCATTGCGTTCCAAACTTCATTGGCAAGGAGGAGATTTTGCTTGAACAACTGCACATCAGCAATTTTGCCATAATCGACAATGTCCTCCTGGATTTTAACAACGGATTTACCGTTTTAACCGGCGAAACCGGTGCCGGAAAGTCCATTCTCATTGGAGCGCTGTCCTTTTTGCTGGGCGGAAAGGCGGATGTTACCCAAATTCGCACAGGTACGCAACAGGCTTCCGTTTCCGCAGTTTTTGCCCTATCGCCGAAAAATGTTGAAGCACAGGAATGGCTTTCCCAACGGGGGATTCAATCCGACAATGGAAAAATCCTTATTCGCCGAACTCTCCGCGACACAGGCAAAACTTCCACATGGGTTGGCGATTGTACCGTTACGCGAACCGAACTTTCCGACTTCATCGCCTTTTTGATTGACATTCACGGTCAACACGAGCATCAGTCGTTAATGAAAATTGCCCAACACCGACTTTTTCTCGATGCCTACGCCGGAATAACCGACGAAGTTGCCGCCTTTTCCCAAATGTACGACGAACTTGTGGAAATGCGAAAAAAAATTGCGGCTTTGGACATTTCCGAAACCGAACGTTCCAATAAAATCGAGTTGCTAACCTTTGCCTGCAACGAAATCTCCGGAGCAAAACTTCGTCCTCGGGAAGAAGAAGATTTGCAATCAGAAGAGTCGAAACTCTCTCAGTTTGAAAAACTTTATTCCCACATTCACGAAATTACCGAAACTCTCCGCGGAGAAGACGGACTGATCGGAGGGCTGAAACGACTTCGTGCGGAATTTGATCGTACCGCTTCGCTGGATTCAGCCTTTGAAGCCTCATCCCAACGATTTGAAAGCCTTTTTTACGAACTTTCCGACATTGCCAACGATGTGAAAGCCTACGAACGAGACTTGGTTTTTGATCCGGAAAGGTTGCAGGAAGTACAAAATCGACTTTCGGAAATTTCCAAACTGAAAAAAAAGTACAACTGCGACGGAATCCCCGCCCTGTTGGATTATGCCCAATCCGCCGAAGCCGATTTGCGATCACTGGCGGAAACCAGTGGCGACAAAAAACGACTGGAAGAAGAAGCCTCTCTCTTGGAGAAAAAAATTTTCCTTTCCGCCAGTCAAGTTTCCAAAAAACGACAATCCGCATCCGAGAAAATGGCACAGGGAATTGAATCCATCCTAGCCGAATTGGGAATGGCAGGAACGAAGTTCGCCGTTCGTCTTCAAAAAAAGGAAGGCGATGAATCCGTTCAGAAATGCAGCCGTTTCGGTTTTGACGACGTGGAATTTTTAATCAGTCCCAACCCCGGTTCTCCGTTGAACCCTTTGAGCAAAATTGCCTCCGGTGGCGAAATTTCCCGCGTTATGCTGGCAATAAAAACCATTTTGGCAGACAACGATGCCATCGAAACCCTTATTTTCGACGAAATCGACACCGGAATTGGTGGCGAAGTGGCAAATTCCCTGGGAAAACACCTTTGCAACTTGGCTGAAAAACGACAGGTGTTGTGTATTACCCACTTGGCCAGCATTGCATCCTTTGCTGACAACCAAATAAAAATCGAAAAGCAATCCGACGGCGAAAGCACCCAAACCGGAGCTTTTTACA
>JAFNZQ010000277.1 GCA_017382775.1 Spirochaetaceae bacterium | reverse complement strand
TTCAATTTGGAAGAAATTTCGGTTTTCAACTTGGTTTCACTGCTTATTTTTTGTAACTGTTCTTCGTTTTTTGCTACGGTTTGGGAATTTCGTTGGAATTCCGTTATTTTTTCCGCGGAAATCTCTTTGGATGCACTTTCGAACAGTTTTGTAGCCAAATTGGAAATCAGTTTTGTTTCAATTTGAATTTCATTGTTCAGTGATTTTTGCAACTCTTTTTTCATAAAAACTCCCTTTCTATCATTATATCATATTTTGGAAAGAATGTCAAGAGGGGAAGGGAAAAGTAGGGCAAATCTGAAAAAAATTACATTTTTATCGGTCCGTGGAGATGAATCACCGCAGCGGAATAGAGAAAAAGGATTATCCCCAGAATGATCAGAAAAATATTCATGCAAAATCGTAATCGTCGTTTCCACCGATGATGAAAAATTATTATCAGTACGGAACGGATTGTGAGGAAAATGGCAAGCAAAAAAAGAGCGACGGAGGTGGCAGAAAGTATTTTCAAAAGGAGAATTTGGGATGAGGGTAAAAAATTGTGTCCCGTACCCACCGCATGAATGGCGAAAATAACCAGAGAATAGAGAGCGAAAAAGTATGTCACCCGTTGCATTAATCGAGCAACGTATACAAAATAACGAGCCTTAAGCATTTTCCGCAATGGGCAAGGTCGAACCTGCAAAGGGCATTATAATCACCGAAGAATCCTTTCCAAACTCATCCAAGGCGGCGTCAAAGGCCTCTTGAACCGATTTAAATGGCTTGAAGAAAATTCGCTGAATTAACTCATCATCCAAGTCTGTTACGGCATAAATTTTGGCCTTTTTCAAAACCAACCCAATGGCCGCCGCTTTATGGGCGCCCAGTTCAAACTTCTGTTGAATCATCGTTACCCAATCTTCGCTTTTTTCCACCTCTTGCATCCGTTTTTCGAAAACGCCTTCGCCGAATCCCTCCGCGCAGGACGCACAAAGGATGATGACACCACCATCTGCAACGGCGTGTTTGGCGTTATCCAAGGCCTTTTGTGCCTGGTACAGGTTTATATCCTTGGGGAAGCCACCGGAAGATGCAATGACGATTTTGGCCTTCTCTTTAATTTTTACGCCATAAAGGGAATCCAAAAATTTGCAACCTTGACGATGGGCCTTTATGTAGTGACCGGCCACGGCGGCAACAATTTTTTTATGCTCATCCAAAACCACGTTCAAAATAAAATCTATGTGGCAAAAATTCGCCACCTCGTCGATGTCTTGACGTAATGGGTTTCCATCCAAAAGTCCGGCACGGGCATCATCCAGAACCATTTTGGAGTGATTGGCCTGGATGGCTTCCCTTGTGGAAACGCCGGGCATTATGGCCTTTGCCCCACCGGAATATCCGGCAAAATAATGGTACTCAATGTTGCCAAGGCAAATTCGTATATCCGCATTGGCAACCGGTGCGAATATGTCCACAGGCGTTCCCGATGATGTTTCACCCAGGTGGACGAAATCCCCCTTGCTGTCAATGCAACTTACTTTTTCAAAAACGTCGTCACCCACCAGTCGACGCATTTCCTCTTCGGTGTGGCGGCGGTGAGAGCCCAGGGCGAAAACAATGGTTACGTCGGAAAAACCCACATTGGCCAGGGCCAATTCCTTCAAAAGAGGGGGCAACATTTTATATGAAGGACAGGGGCGGGTAATGTCGCTGGTAACGATGGCAATTTTCTTTCCGGGTGTACAAATGTCTTTCAATCGTGGTGATTCTATGGGATTGAGCAAGGCATTTTCCACAAGTTCAATCTCCGTTTCTTTGGGGAGAGGTACAACATTGGGATTTAAAAGAGTTACATTCCCTTCATTTTCAATATTCACACACTGTACGGACTTTCCGAAATTCAATTCTGCTTTCATAAAACCCCCATGGTGGTATTATACCACAAATTTTGGAAATTTGCAAGGTTTTTTCCCGAAAAAACGTACAAATTCACAGTGCGGCCTCGAAAAACCGGGTTGTGAGCAAGGAATTTTTCCGATGTGAGAAATATAAAGTTCTACACAGTTTGGCTGTTTTGCGTTTCCATGGGTAAAAGTCCGGAAGGAGTAAAATCAATTTCTTCCTTTTGAACTTTGGCGGAAATGTGGATGTCTCCGTTTTTCACACCAATGGAGAAAATGACCTTTTTGCCATCCAATTCCAGAAGTTTGTCCGCAATGACATCTTCCACCTTTTTCTGCAAAAGCCGGCGAATCGGTCGTGCTCCGTACTGAACTTCGTAACCGTTTTCCGAAAAATACTTTTTCGCGGCGGAGGAAATTTTCAAATCATCGCCAATTTCAGCCAACCGTTCTCTCATTTCCGACAGTTGCAAATCTACGATTTCTTCAATTTGGGCCGGGGATAGGGGAGAGAAAACAACAATGTCATCCAAACGGTTAATCATTTCCGGATTCATTATTTTTTTCAATTCTTCCATGGCACTACTGCGAATTTCCTCTTTGGAAAGACGATTTTCTGTTTTGGAAAAACCGATTTTTTTGTCACCGATTATTTGCCGCGCTCCCACGTTACTGGTCATTATCACAACGGTGTTTCG
>JAFNZQ010000276.1 GCA_017382775.1 Spirochaetaceae bacterium | reverse complement strand
TTTCATCAAAAGTGGAATCCTCCGTGCCAAAATAACAACGGAATTTGTGATTTTGGAAAATTTTACAAGTGGTTGTGTTGCAAATTTTACAGTTTAAGGGAAATAAATGCAAAGTTTTGGAGAAATTCTAAAAAAGAGAAGAGAAGAAAGAAATCTCGATTTAAACCAAATCTCTAATGATACAAACATTTCCGTGAAATTTTTACGGGATCTGGAAGAAGAACATACCGTAAATTTCCCCGGTGAGGTCTATTTATACGGATTTTTACGCAGTTATTCCGAGTATTTGGAACTTGATACCGAAAAAATCATATCCATTTACAAGGCTCAAATGAAGCAGGAATTACCCACGCCAACCGAATTGATTCATGGCCCGACGAAAAAAAAGTCTCCATTGTTTTTTGTGACCTTGTCCGTGATTTTTGTGGGAATTGCTGTGGGTGGTATTTTGTTTTACAATTCACACAAAAAAGCCCGGATTGAAAAAATGCGTCTCATTCAGCGGCAACGACAACCGGTGTCCTACAATTATGACGGCCGAATTATGGAAAATCTTCGTCTGTACAAAGGCGATACCCTTAACGTGGTTTTATCCGGAGGTAAGATTGCCCTTACCGTGGGAGACACTTTGGAAAAATTTTCTTTGCTCACTCCCCAAGGACGACAAACCGTTAGTTTGGGTGAAAACCTTGATATAGACGTTGACAATGATATGAGGGCTGACTTGACTATCTTGGTAAATGATGTTTCATTCCGCGATCCCAACGCAGGCGTTGAAGTGACTGTGTTGCCACCGGTGGAAAAAAGCATCACAACGGACGAAGCCCTTTTTAACGGAGTAACATCTGTGGCAAAGAACGAAGAGGACAATCGAGAACCGCAACAATCGGGCCTTTCCGCAGAGAATCACTCCGTCATATTCGAAGGCAATAACGCGTATCCCATTACTTTGAGTATATCATTCCGCGGCGATTGTCTTTTTTATTACAGTGCCGATAACAAGCCACGAGTTGAAAAGTATTATGATTCCGGCGAAACCTTGGTTTTACAAGCCAACAACGGGTTCCGTTTGTGGATGATAAACGCCAACTTGGTGAACATTCAAGTTATCGGTGCGGGGCGTTCACAAAACCTGGAAGTCGGCCAACAAGGCCAGGTTTTAGTCGAAGACATTAAATGGATTCGAAACGATGGAAAATTCCGACTTATGGTGTTACCTGTTGATTAGTAAGAAATTTTTTGTTGACAATTACGGTTGTGCCAAAAACCAAGTGGATGCGGAAGTTCTCATTTCGTATTTAACCGATGCCGGTTGGGAATATACCGACGAGGCGGTGGAATCGGATTTGATAATCATCAATTCCTGTGCATTCATTGAGGATGCGAAAAAGGAGTCCATCGAAGCGGTTATGAATTGGAGGGATATTTTCCCGGAGCATCCCATTGTTTTGGCCGGTTGTTTGGGTGAACGCTACGGCGATGCCATTTTGGACGATTTGAAAGAAGCGGATGTGATTTT
>JAFNZQ010000275.1 GCA_017382775.1 Spirochaetaceae bacterium | reverse complement strand
TAAATTCTTTTTAGTAAAGAGGTTGCGATTTTGCAGCCTCTTTTTTTTTGGCTTCGTCCCACAGTTTGTCCATTTCTTCAAGGTTTGAATCTTTGAGAGATTTACCCTTTTCTTCCAAGGTATCTTCTATGTAGGCGAATCGGTGTGCGAATTTTTCGTTGGCCGCGATTAAGGCCGTTTCCGGATTGATTCCCAGTTTGCGGCAATAATTCACCACAGCGAAAATTAAGTCGCCGCATTCTTCTTCCAAATGGGTGTTTTGGGCTGCGGCACTATCCACTTCCTGTAATTCTTCCAGGATTTTTTCTCGGGGACCGTGGGAATCCTCCCAGTCAAAACCTTGTTTCGCAGCCTTTTTTTGAAGTTTAAATGCCCGCAACAATGGCGGCAGGGATTTGTCCACTTCGTCCAAAAGATGTTTTTTCCGCCGTCCTTCCACGGATTGCTTGATTTTCTCCCATTGTTCCAAAACCTTTTCGGGAGTGTCGGCCTTGTTCCCGAAAATTTCGGCGCTTTCCGACTGGGGAAAAACGTGGGGATGACGACGAATCAATTTTTCGGTGACGGCTTCCAGCGTTTCTGCCACGGAAAAAATTCCGTCTTGTTGAAAAATGTAGGCCATCATCACCGTGCAGAGCAAAACGTCGCCCAGTTCTTCCCGAACGTGTTGGTTGTTTCCCTCTTGAATGGCGGAAATTACCTCGCACACCTCTTCGAAAAGGTCGGTCTTTAATGTATGGGGCGTTTGCTTTTTATCCCAAGGACAGCCGTTTTCCCCTCGAAGGGTGCGAATTGTGTCAAAAAATTTTTCAAAGGCCAATGCGGCATCATTTTCGGGTTTAATCATAGTAAAAACTTCTCTTCAAGTTCACTGAAAAAATCGGTTGCGAATAATTCTTCAATGGAACGTAGTATTATGTTGTGAAGTCCGGGTTTGTTCACATGGGCTTCTCGATTGGAGCGGGAAAAGGAAAAGAGTACCTTTCCGTTTTTTACCTCAGTTAGGTTGGAAACAAGTTCGTAGCGGGCGAAAAGCATTTCGTTTTTTGTTTCCAAGGGAATAACTGTAACGGTGGTTTCCAGTTTATAGGGTGTTTCGGCGGTTTCTTCATCGGTGAAAAGGATTTTCAGGCCGAATTTGCCCATGGATTTTTCCATTGCGGAACGAAGCCGTCCTTGGTCGTCAATTTCCCCCACAATTCGGGTGATTCCCGTTATGTGTATTTTTTCGCCGTAAATTTGTGCCTCGGTTTGCAGGGTTACCGGCGAAAGGACGGGAGTGGTTTTTGCCGCTGCGGGGTTAACCGCGTTGAGGATGTCGTGAAAATCCCGGTTTTCTTCGGCGATTCCAATGGCACGGTGGAGAGACAAAAGGCCTTCAATTTGGAGATTTTCATCGGCGATGGAACGCAATTTGTCAATTTCCTCGTTGTTTTCCGTAATTTTTCGTGTGTAATATGCTGCGGTTTGGGCTTTATCCAGCACAGCCAAGGCGTAAAAAATTCCGTTGACCGTACAGGTTTCCGCAATTCTGACGCCCACAACGGAATTGAATGATGATGTGGATTTCACAGTTTGGGAAAGACGGTAATCTTCATCACTGACGCCGGCATTATATGAGCTGGATATGCTGGTGGTCACCTGTTGGCGGATAAAGGCGAACAGCTCGGTTTTGGCCGAATCCGATGCCACGGAACGGGAAACTCCTTCTCCTATGGCAACTAAATATTTTTCAGGTGAATATTGCTTATGGGGATTGTTCACCCACTGGGGAATTGCACTTCGGGGAGTTGCGCATGCGGAGAAAAACACAAGGATGAAAATCGGTAAAATCTTCATATCTTACTATATTACATTTTTTCCCCTTTGTCAAGCCTAAATGGAGGGCGAAAGTACTTGAAAATTTTTTCAAAATATGCTATTGATGTAACTTTTTTTTTAATTTTTATGTTTTTGGTATTGACAAACTATTTTTTTTTTGGTATAATGGTATATAATGGAAAATAAAATGGATGATTTTTTAGGACAGATGGTGGAGCCTGAGGCGCTAACACCCACTGACCCTTCACAATTCGAAAAGATTGAAGAAATAACAATGTTGTCTCGTGATGGTTATCGACTTGTAAAAGAAGATAAAATTGATGAAGCAATCAATGCTTTCGCTAAAATTCTTGCCATTGAGCCTGCAAATAGTTACGCCTTGGTTGGTCTCGGAAACTGTGAGCGAAAAAAGGGACACTACAAAGAGGCACTAAATTACTATTCTCAGTGTATTGAATATTCTCCTGAAAATAATTATGCTCTTTTCGGTCTTGCGGACTGTTATAAATCCTTAATGCAATATCAGAAAGCCATTGATATATGGGAACGGTACATGGTTCACGATGACAAAAATGTCACCGTTCTTACCCGAATTGCCGACGCCTATCGGAAAGTTCGCAATTTTGAAAACTCAAAACGGACATACGAAAGGGTTTTGGAAATTGAGGCCGACAACCAGTATGCACTCACAGGGTTGAGTTTGCTCTATTATGATTTCAAAAATTATCGCACCGCATTGGAATCTTGGCAAAAGGTTTTGAGTCTCAGCAAGGACGATGTGGACATTCGCGTTCTTACTTCCATTGGTAATTGTTACCGAAAAATGCGCGACTTTGCCGAGGGACTGAAATATTTCGAAAAGGCCTTGGAAAAGGACGCCAACAATTTTTACGCTCTGTTCGGAATTGCGGATTGCTACCGCGGTACGAATCAGCAGTTTAAGTCCATTGAATATTGGAATAAAATTTTGGAACAATGTCCCAACAACAAGGTTATTCTCACTCGTGCCGGCGACGCTTACCGCAGTGCCGGTAAAATCGATACGGCCATTCAGTACTATCAGCGAGCTTTGGACATTGAGTTTGACCTGTACGCCGTGTTGGGAATGGCAATTATCCACAAACAACAGGGAAATTACAAGGTTGCGGTGGAGGAACTTACACCTCTTATCCAGGCAGATCCGGGTAATCACCGCGTTTATTTGGAATTGTCGGAATGCTACGTTAAATTGGGGCAAAAAAAGGAAGCTATCGAGGTTCTCCAGAAATTTACCCGTACAGGAATAAAAAATTTTATCGTAACCGAAACATTGGAAAGGCTTAAAAACAGTTGATTGAATTAGCCGGGCTTTTACCTGACGAAATTGCGGAAGCCTTTCGAATTGAACAGAAGTTTAGGGCAAAGCAAATATTTTTCGGAATTTCCAAGGGGTGGGTTGATTTTCAAAAATTCAATATTCCCTCTGATTTGCGGCAGGAATTGATTTCTTCCGCCGTGGTTTTTTCTCCCCGTGTGAATCAAAGTTTTCGTGACGATGAGGGCAACGGAAAATTTTCCATTACATTAAATGATGGCAACTGTGTTGAGGCCGTGGTTTTATCGGATAAATCCGGAAGGCGTACCCTTTGTGTTTCATCCCAGGTGGGATGTGCCATGAATTGTGCCTTTTGCAAAACCGGAACCTTGGGGTTTGCGCGGAATTTAACTGCTTCCGAAATTGTTGCCCAATTTTTGTTGGCGGAACAAATAGAGGGTAAAATTGACAACGTTGTTTTCATGGGCATGGGCGAACC
>JAFNZQ010000274.1 GCA_017382775.1 Spirochaetaceae bacterium | reverse complement strand
TCTTACCGGAATTATAGCACAATATCTTTTTTTTGTCAAGTATATTCGCACTCATCCACGGAAAATTTATCTTTACCTAAAATATATTAAAAACCGGTGTAAACACCAAGAAGTTTCCCGAAAATTTTAAAAAAGAGACAGAGATGGTTCATCTCCACCGACGGGTAAATTATTGGAAATGCCGTTACCATCCATTTCTTTCTTCAAAGTTTTTATTTTTTCCACACACATTTTATCCACCCGTATATTAAACTCGTTGGTGCTGTGTCCTTTCACCCAATTCCACAGAATATTTTTTCCCGCAGTGAGTTTGTCCAACATCATCCACAAATCGCGGTTTTTTACATCCTTTTTATTGGCAGTTTTCCATCCGTTGAGCTTCCAGTTTTTTATCCACTCTTGTATTCCGTTTTTGAGATATTGGCTGTCGGTGAAAAAATGGATCACATTCCAGTTTTCATTCAAAGAAAGGGCCTCCACCGCAGCCTGTAATTCCATACGATTGTTTGTGGTAAGCATTTCCCCACCGGAATTGGCGATTTCACCGTTGTCTGTTAAAATCAAAAAGGCCCAGGCTCCCACTCCGGGATTTCCGGAACATCCGCCGTCTGTGTAAATTGTAACGTTCATAATTACTCCAAAAGGGATTTTTTCTTCCAGCGTCCGCTGAAAAAATAAGGCAGCGCCAAGGAATTACCCACAACCCACCCGATTCCGTAACACCAAAAAATTTCGTTTTGGCCGAAAAAATAATCCAAAATATATGCGGTGGGAATTCGTACCACCAACATTGACATAATGGAAAAAACCATGGGCAAAACCGATTCGCCTGCGCCGCGAATTGCCGAATTTGTAACCATAAGGGTGGCCAACAGCCAGTAAATGGGCATGAGCCGATACATAAATTCCATTCCGTATTCAATAACCATGTTATCGTCGGTGAACATGGACAAGAGGAAACGTCCCCATAGAAGAACCATCCCTCCAAGAACAACGGAAACTCCAAGGCCCAGCAACAGGGTTTGCTTCACCCCACTCACCACCCTATCCAAATTTTTCGCACCCACATTTTGCCCCACATAGGTGGTAATGGCTGAGGAAAAACTGACCACGGGCAAAAAAACGAAGGTATCGATTTTGTTCACCGCCGTATATGCCGCCATAAATGAAGCGCCGTATTTGTAAACCAGCCGCTGCAGAACAATGGCACCGAGGGAAAACAGGGC
This sequence comes from Spirochaetaceae bacterium, assembly GCA_017382775.1. GTDB lineage: Bacteria > Spirochaetota > Spirochaetia > Treponematales > Treponemataceae > RGIG268. Next base: position 916 of record JAFNZQ010000274.1, on the reverse strand, counting down.
ATTTTGAAAACCGGCAGGCAATCCGATGGAAATAGCCTTTCCCAACATATGTACATCGGGAGAAAGTTTGCGAAAAGAAATTCGAAACAGAGAATGTACGCGATTTATGTAAAAAACACCGAAGAGGAAGGAAACACCTTGGGCAATTACGGTGGCCAACGCCACACCGAAAACTCCCATGTCAAAAACCACCACGAAAAGCAAATCCAAAATGATGTTCACCACCGTGGCGATTGCCAAAAACAAAAGCGTCGTCCGACTGTCTCCCACACCTTGAAGTATGCCGGCGTTGATATTATAACCGAATGAAGCCACCACTCCGGCAAAGAGAGTATACAAATAGGTGGTGGACATTTGGAAGATTTCCCCTTCCGGAGTTTGCATAAGACGCAATATGGGTGCCGACAGGGCGATTCCGCCAAGGGTTACAATGAGTGAACCAACCAACATGGCGGAAAACATTGTGTCAATCACAACCTTGATTTTACCATGCTCCTTGGCACCAAAAAATTGGGAAATCAAAATTGTCGCACCCATTGCCACCCCACTGAACAGGGACACCAACAGAAAAACGATAATTCCGCTGCTTCCCACCGCCGCCAATGCTTCCTTCCCGATGAATTTGCCCACAACAATGCTGTCCACCAGGTTGTAACACTGCTGCAACAGGTTTCCCACAAAAAGAGGCATGGAAAACTTCAAAATCAAAGCGGTGGGATTTCCCACCGTCATGTCTAAGGAAGAATTTTTCATACTTTGCATCCGGAAAACAAAAGGTCGATTTCCACGGGCATTCAAAATTTTCTTTATAAAAAAATTTCTACACCGATTGTGCCCGCAACTTTCGTTGAACTTCTCGGTCCAAGGCATTGGCGAAGGCAGCCACTTCCTTCTTTCCGAATCGAGAAACCTTTTC
>JAFNZQ010000027.1 GCA_017382775.1 Spirochaetaceae bacterium | reverse complement strand
ATTATGCGTCACGGTTCTGTGGTGTTTACGGGGAATACATCGGATTACAGTCCGCAACAAATTGCGGCTTTGATGACAGGACATGAAGTTGAAGTTACCGAAAACAAGGAAAAGCCTTGTGAGGGAAAAGTGGCTTTGGACATTAAAGACCTTTGTGTAAAAAGCGATAGAGGCTTTTTCGCGTTAGATAACTTCAATTTGGATATACGAGAAGGTGAAATTGTGGGATTGGCAGGAGTTTCCGGAAACGGTCAGAAGGAACTGGCTGAAGCCATAAACGGATTGCGTCGTACGGAAAGCGGTACAATCAACTTTTTCGGTACGGAAATTCAGAATAAAACGCCGGCGGAAATTATCAATTTGGGAATGGGGTACATTCCGGAGGAGCGAAACACGGAAGGAATCGTTCCCGGAATGTCTATAAAGGAAAATTTAATTCTCAAAGACAGCGAAAAGCCGCAATTTTCCTCGAAGCACATATTATCGGACAAAAAAATCGTGGAATACACCGAGGAAATGATAAAGCAGTTTGATATTCGGACTGCCAATATGCACGTTCCCGCAGGTTCTCTTTCCGGCGGAAATATTCAAAAGGTAATTCTTGCTCGGGAAATAGATCGCGGACCGAAACTTTTAATCTGTGTCTATCCCATTCGCGGTTTGGACATGGGTGCGGCAGAGTTTATTCACAAACAGCTTTTGGCACTTCGCAACAAAGGTGTGGGGATTCTTCTTATTTCCGAAGAATTGGAAGAAATTGTTAATTTGAGCGATAGAATTGCGGTTATTTTTAAAGGAAAAACCCAAAAAATTCTTCGTCGGGAAGAAGCAACCACTGCAAAGTTGGGAATTCTTATGGCAGGAGTGAAGGATGACGAATAATAAAGTTCAGAATATGGGCAAAACACTTTACGACAATGTTACCAACTACAAATTTGTTTACAAGTTTTGTGTGGTGGTAATTGCCATTTTAGTTGCCTTGTTGGTGGGTGCCGCCATTATTATTGCGGTGGGGGGAAATGTTTTCAACACATATTGGATAATCATCTCCATGCCTTTTAAGAATTTGGGTTCCCTCTGCGAGGTTTTTACACGAATGATTCCTTTGACCATTGTGGCCTTGGGAATTTGTGTTTCATCGCGGTGCGGAATTATCAACATTGGTGCGAATGGGCAGATGTACATGGGCGTTATTGCGACCTGTGCCACGGCCTTTGCTTTGGGACCCATGCCGAAGCCCATTGCCGTTCCCATTTGCGTTTTGGTGGGAGCCATTGCCGGCGGACTTTTCGGATTCATTCCCGGTGCGTTGAAGGCAAAGTTTGAGGTGAGCGAACTTTTGTCCACGGTGATGTTGAATTATGTGGCTGAGCAATTCTATTTGTTCTGCATAAGGGTGCCGCTGGTGGATCCCCAAGAGAAAACCGGTACGCCCATGAGTGCTCGTTTGCCGGAAAATACAGCCCTTTCGCGATTTGTTCGCGGTACATCCTTGCACGAAGGAATTATTTTGGCGGTGATTTTGGTGGTGGTGATTTACATTTTGCTGTTCAAAACAACTTGGGGTTACAAAATGCGCGCGGCCGGTGCTTCGGACAAGGCGGCACGATACGGTGGCATTAACGTCCCCTTTTACCTTGTTATATCAATGGTAATTTCCGGGGCCTGTGCCGGAATGGCCGGTTCTGTGGAACTTATGGGTGTGCAAAGACGTGCTATGGAAGGTATTACTTCCGGTTACGGATTTTCGGGAATAGTTGTGGCGCTTTTTGCAGGGCTTCATCCCATTGCGGTTCTGCCGGCATCATTCTTCTTCGGAATTTTGCTTTACAGCCAGGTGAATTTGCAGATACTTTCCTCCGTTCCGCCTAATTTGGTGGAATGTTTGCAAGGGGCAATTATCCTCATAATTGTTGCGGTGCAGATGATTATAAACAATCCTTATTCACTGGAAAGGTTTCGAAAACGGTTTTTCTCGAAGCAAATTAAAGTCATTACGGAGGTTAAATAATGAGTGAGATTATAATCAATACATTGACACTTACGGCCCGTTTCTCCGTAGCGTTGCTCATTGCTTCCTTGGGAGAGATGTATAATCAAAAGGCGGGAATATTCAACTTAGGTTGCGAAGGCATTATGAGTATGGGTGCCTTTTTGGGAATGCTCGTTCCCTTTGCCTATGGCGGAGCCGAGGCAGTTCCCGGAATTATTAACGTTTTGGGGCTGTTGAGTGGTGCTGTGTGCGGTGCTTTGCTGGGATTGATTTTCGGAATTGTGGTTATTACATTTAGGGCTCCTCAAGGAATTGCCGGAATCGGAATGCAAATGTTCGGTGTGGGATTGGCAGGAACCTTCTTTCGATCATATATTGGCGGGACTCAATCCATTGCGGGTATCAGCGTGGACGGTATTCCCGGATTGTCCCAAATCCCCATTTTAGGCCCGATTTTGTTCAGTCACAATATTGTTGTGTACATTGCCTATTTGATGATTCCCATATCGTGGTACATAATGTATAAAACACCATGGGGAATGCGAGTGCGTGCAGTGGGAACATTCCCGTTGGCGGCGGATTCCTTGGGAATTAACGTTAATCGCGTAAGGTTTGAAAGCCTTATGGTGGGCGGTGCCATGGCCGGTTTCGCCGGGGCATTTTTGACCTTGTGTCAGGCGAAAATGTTTAGTGCCGGAATTATTGCCGGTCGGGGATTCATTGCGGTGGCCTTGGTTTATTTTGGACAATGGCACCCCATAAAAATTTTCCTTGGGGCAATTTTGTTCACCTTTGCCCAGTCGTTGCAAACCCAAGTGCAAATTTATGTTCCTCAATTCGGTGCCTACGAGTTTTTAACCATGTTGCCTTACATTTTGGTTATTGTGGTGTTGGCTTTCAACCGAAAGTCCAATATGTTTGGGCCGTCGGCATTGGGTAAGGCCTTTAACCGAGAGTTGCGCGTTTAGGATTTTACGGGTTTTCCTCGAACACAATGGGGAAAATCCGAAAATTTTAATAAAAAAATAAAGGTTTTTCGCAAAAGTACTTGACACGATTTTTGTTTTGTGTTAAAATAGCCTTAGAGAATGGGCCACTAGCTCAGTAGGTAGAGCAACGCCCTTTTAAGGCGTGGGTCACTGGTTCGAATCCAGTGTGGCTCATTTCTTGTCTCCTTCGTCTAGTGGTTAGGACACGAGGTTTTCATCCTCGTAACAGGGGTTCAATTCCCCTAGGAGATGTAAAGGCGGTTTGGGCGTGGAGATCGCTGAAAAAATTTCATCACTAGTTTGTGAAAAAATCAGAACAGCTATAATTGATTCAAATGGACGGGAAATCTTCTTTGTGGGACATTCTGACGAGAATGGTGTTGTTTCCGACGGAGAAGTTTTTGCTCGCGGAACTTTTGATTGCGTTCCTGTGAACAAAGCGGCGGTGCGTGGTCAAAGGGGACTTCAAGTTTTAATTCACAATCATCCCTCAGGAAATTTGGAACCCTCACAGGCGGATTTAGCGGTGGCATCCCAAGTTGCGGAATTGGGGCAGGGATTCTACATTGTTGACAACGAGGTTACTTCCGTTTATGCCGTGGTGGAGCCGGTGATTCCCGGAGAGAAGAAAAATCTTGACGGAGAAAAGTTGGCGGAATATATAAGTTACGGCGGTTCGTTGGAGAAAATTTCCGAAAATTTTGAGGAGCGGGAAGGACAAATCGGTCTTTTGAAGGAAATTTGCAAGGTTTTTAATTCCGACGGTGTGGGGATTTTCGAAGCGGGAACGGGCGTGGGAAAATCCTTTGCCTATCTTTTGCCGGCAATAACCTTTGCCTTGGAAAATAATGTTCGGGTTGTTGTTTCCACAGGTACAATCAATTTGCAACAGCAAATTATGGATAAAGACATTCCCTTGGCACAGAAAATTTTGGGAAAATCCATTAAGTCCATTTTGATAAAAGGACGGCAAAATTTTTTGTGCAAGAGACGGCTTAACGAGGCCTTGAACGAAAAGGACCTTTTCGCCGAGGAAAAAGATGACTTGCAGGAAATTGCAAATTGGGCGGAAAATTCACCATCGGGAAGCAAAAGCGATATGACCTTTTTCCCCTCGGAAATGGCTTGGGGAAAGGTTTGTTCCGAAGCGGACGCCTGTTTGTTTTTGAAATGTCCCCATCACAATGAATGTTTTGTGATGAAAATGCGTCGGGAAGCGGCGTCGTCGCAAATTTTGGTTGTGAATCATCATTTGTTGTTTGCGGATTTACAGGCTCGGGTAAACGGAATGGGTTACAAGGATGCGGCGGTTTTGCCTCCTTATCAGCACATAATTTTCGATGAGGCCCACGACATGGAAAATGCCGCAACCGGTTTTTTTTCGGAACGGCTGACGAAATTTTCTCTTACGAAGCAACTTTCGATTTTGTATCGAACCAAAAAACGGTCTGTGGCCGGTCATTTACACGCGGTTTGTGCCATGTCCTCTCGTGGTGGTGCCTTTGACGAGGTTGTTTCTTCCATAAATTCCGTTAAAACCTTGTATGAGGACACGGACAAGGTTGCTTTGGATTTGTTTCCCGTGGAGGGTACATTTCGGCTCACCGGAGACAAGGCTGTCATTTTTCGTCCCTTGTGGGAGAAAATGGCGGAACTTTCCAAAAAAATTGCCGGATTGGTGAACATTTTGCGAGAAATTTTGGATGACTTGGATGAAAGTTACGCCACGGAAAATTGCGTTTGGGAAACGAGAAAGGTGGTTCAACGGTTGGAGGGAATCTCCACTTTTTGCAAAAATTTTTCCAAGTTTTCCGATGGTGACAACGAGGTTTTTTGGTGCGAAAGGCGGAAAGCGCGCAATGGGGATTTTTACACCAATTTTGTGATTACTCCTTTGGATATTTCCCGATTTATGAACGAGGCTTTGTTTTCTCCCTTTGATGCAATTATTTGTACT
>JAFNZQ010000273.1 GCA_017382775.1 Spirochaetaceae bacterium | reverse complement strand
CTCGGAAAGTTCAACAATTTTGGTTGTATCCGACAGCCACGGCAATGTGTCAATGCTGCAACGAATTTTTCTTAAACACGGAAAAGCCTGCGACGGATTTTGTTTTTGCGGAGATGGTCTTTCCGACCTCACCGAATGTTTTTCCATGGCATCGGCGGATTCGGAACTCAAAAAGGCCATTCCCCCATGCATTGTTGCGGTGAGTGGGAATTGCGATTTCGGCTCCCAATCCTTTTTCACAAATTTGCGGGAAGATTCCCAACAGGAAGATGCCTCTTTTTCCGAAGCAGCCCTTTTAACCGCATCGGGATTCAAAATTTTCGTAACCCACGGTCGCTCCCACGACAATTTTTCTTCCATAAACTACCTTTCGGACATCGCCGAAGCCAATTCTGCCGAAATAGTCCTTTTCGGTCACAGCCACATCCCGGAATACACTCAACGGGAAAATCGAGTGTTCGTAAATCCCGGAAGCATCACATTTCCGCGGGGAAAACAACCGACACCTCAATTCGGAATATTAAAATTGACAAAGGGGAAGATCCCCCAATTTGAACCCTTGGTTACCGTCGGATTGTAACATCTGTGTTACATTGTAAAAACTTTATTCTAAATCAAAAAAATATCTTGACAGTCGTAAAAATATGTATTATAATGAAAGAAAGTATGTTTTTGGGGTGAACTATGGATTTTTCGACTAAAGATATTCGTAATGTCGCGATTGCGGGACACGGTCAAACGGGAAAAACCACTCTTTTTGAGCGGATTTTGGCAACATCAAAGGTTATATCAAAAACCGAAACAGTTGAATCCGGAAAAACCGTGAGCGATTTTTCTCCCGAAGAGATTGAGCACAAAATTTCAATATATGCTTCAATGGCCAATCTTAATTGGGACGGAAAATCCATGAATTTTTGGGACACTCCCGGTTCGTCGGATTTTGTGGGCGAAGTAATTTCCGCATTCCGTTCTTCCGAATTGGCCTTGATGCTCGTGGACGGAAAAAGCGGAGTACAAATTGAGACAATCAAACTGTGGCGAGAATTGGATGCCCATCATTCCAGCCGAATAGTTTTCGTAAACCGAATGGATGACGAACGTGGCGATTTTGACGCTGTTCAAAAGGACCTTCACGGAAAGTTCAAGGTTCAAGACTGTCCGGTATGTATTCCCATGGGAAACGGATCAAACTACAAAGGTGTTATCGACGTTTTAGCGGGAAAGGCCTACTTCGTTCCTCAAAACGGTAAAGATGAAGAGCCGGCTGAAATACCTGCGGAATACAAAGATGCATACGAAAACGCCAGAGGAATTTTGGCCGGAGCCGCCGCCGAAGGTGACGACGACCTTCTCATTAAATTCATCGATGAAGGTGAGTTGACCAACGAGGAAATCGTTACGGGATTGAAAATCGCCTTGGACAACAACAGAATCGTTCCCGTCCTTTGCGGTGCGCCCATGTTGAATTCGGGAATTGCCAGCCTTTTGAACTTCGTATCCTTGATTGGTCCTTCTCCCGATGAAGGCAGAGAATCTGTTGTGGTGGCCAACGGGGAAGAACAAATAATCAAAATTTCCGAAGAAGGTGATTTCTCCGCCCAGGTTGTAAAAACATCCAGCGACCAATTCTCCGGAAAACTTTCTTACATCAAGATTGTAACCGGAATTTTGAAATCCGACAGCGAAGTGTTCAATTTGAACGAAAACCGAAAGGAAAAAATCGGCAAATTGTATCATCCCATCGGAAAAAAACTGGAAGAAATTCGACAGGCTTCTGCCGGAGACATAGTTGTGGTAACAAAGGTTTCCAACCTTAAAACGGGATTTTCCCTTTCTTCAAACTCTTCGGCACCGCTGTTCGCAAAACTCAAACTGCCGCAGCCGGTATACTCCATGGCCGTGAGCGCTTCGGAGAAAAAAGACGAAGACAAAATGAACGAACTTTTGGCTCGAAGTGCGGAAGAAGATTCCACCTTGCAATATTCTTACAATCCGGAAACACACCAAAACGTTCTTTCCGGAATGGGCGAGTTGCAAATAAATATATTGCTCCAAAAGGTTCAATCCTCGGTTAAGAGCAAAATTGAAGTTTCCCTCCCCCGTGTGGCATACAGAGAAACGGTTCAGAGAAAGGCCCAAGCCGAATACACCCACAAGAAGCAGTCCGGTGGACACGGACAGTTCGGTCGTGTCGTTTTATCCATCGAACCCCTGCCACGAGGCGAAAATTACGCTTTCACCAATGCCGTTTTCGGCGGTGCAATATCAAAGGGATACATCCCCGGTGTTGAAAAAGGCGTGAAAGAAGCCATGGAGAACGGCGTTTTGGCCGGATATCCCGTGGTGGATGTGGCAAGTACGGTTTTGGACGGCAAGGAGCATCCCGTGGATTCTTCCGAATTGGCATTCAAAATTGCGGCTCGAAATGCTTTCCGCGATGCCATGCGTAGTGCCGGTCCCATCCTCTTGGAGCCTATTTTTAACATGACCATTTGGGTGGAAACCAAGTATCTTGGTGACATAATGTCCGATCTTTCCGGCAAACGAGGACGAATTTTAGGCCAAACACCCATCGGAGACCAAATTGAAGAATTGCGTGCCCAAGTTCCCCAGTCTGAAATTTTGAAATATTCCATCGATTTGCGATCGCTTACCAGCGGAACCGGAAGTTTCGAAGCAGAGTTTGATCACTACGATCCCATCTCCGGAAAGATTGCGGAAGATGTAATCCAAAGTGCCAAAGAATTTATCAAAGTGGTTAATGCAGACTGAAAATGAGTAATTTTGGATTTAATCGCACCAAAACCCGTTTAACCGACGCCTCCTATCGTGCGAAGTTGGCGTCCGCAAAGCGGGTATCTTTCTTTGTTCGGTATATTTTGTGTCTCATTGTGTTGTGTTCGGTGATAATACATTTTTTTATTTTCTCCGCCGTTTCGGATTTTAAGGTTATATCCGCGGACAGCGAAGGTGGACGATCACTGATTTTTGTCACTCCCATGGCCGCACCCTTGCCCAAAACGGATTCCCAACCGAATTTTTTACTCAGCCTAATGCATTCCGTTCCTTTAAACCGTGGCGATCTCGTCTATGTACGTCCCACAATGGCGGAAAAACCGGGATTTTTCCATAACATTTTGGAGAAATTCATTAGGTTTTGGACATTGCAGAAGATTTTCCCCTCCTCTCGCCCCAATTTGGTCACGGAGAATCACACCTTTCGACGTTTGGTTGCCGTCCCCGGAGACACAATTTACATGAAAGACTCAATTCTCTATGTAAAGCCTCAGGGAGAAGAACATTTTTTCACCGAATTTGAGCTCACATCCAAGCCATATAACCTGCAAATCACACCACCGACTCATAATTTTACCAACACGGTGGGGATTTCACAGAATTTTGATGCGAGAGTTTTGGGGAAAAATGAATTTTTTCTTTTGGCGGACAACCGCGACACCTTTTTTGATTCACGAATTTGGGGAACAATTCACGCATCCCAAATAGTGGGTAAAGCCGTCGCCCTGTATTTTCCCTTTCCCAAAATGAGATTACTGTGACGAATTCGGCGGCTCTGTACATACACATCCCCTTTTGTAAATCAAAATGTGACTATTGCGACTTTTTTTCGGTTACTAAAAATCCTCCGTGGGATGATTTTGTCTCTTCCATTTTGCGTGAAGGGACTATGCGTAAGGCCGAATTTGGGATTTCACACCTGACCTCTGTTTACATAGGTGGAGGAACACCCTCGATTATTCCGGATTTTTTTTTGGACAAACTTTTAAGCGGCATTTTTGCGGAATTTTCCGCGGATGAGAATTGTGAAATCACCATTGAGGTAAATCCCGATGATTGCACAAAGGATTTTGCCCGCTTCTTGGCAAAATCGCCGATAACACGGATTTCGGTGGGAATTCAGTCCATGAACGATGCGGTTCTGTCCCAAGTAGGTCGAAGGTCCACAGCGGAAAAAAATATTTCGGCACTGGAAAATTTGGAACATTTTTGTTCCGAGAAAAATATCAGTGCCGATTTAATCGCAGGACTTCCATTTGAAACCGCAGAAAGTCTTATGAGCGGGCTTCGGGCAATATTGAATTTCCCCCTTGAACATATTTCCCTATATTCACTGATGGTTTCGCCCTCCACTCCACTTTTCGATAAAATTAACGAGAGGAAAATTTCCTTCGACGAGGATTTTTCCGATGAGTTGTGGATTCGGGGACGGGATTTTCTTTTGGAAAAGGGATTCGACCAGTACGAGATATCAAATTTTTGCAAAAACGGAAAGATTTCCCGTCACAATATGACCTATTGGAAAGGGGACAATTACCTGGGGATTGGACCGGGAGCGGTGGGAACCGTGGATAACCTGCGATACGAAAATTCCACCGATGTGGCAAACTGGATTCTCTCTCCGGGATTGTGCTCCACGGAAATTTTATCCGAGGAAAATAAAATTTTCGAATTTTTAATGCTCTCTTTTAGGACCAAGTGGGGGATGAATCTCCAAACCTTTGAAGACAAATTCGGAAGAAAACTGTCAGATGAGAAACTTTCCGTGTTCAAAAAATGGATGGATAAGGGGCTTTTATCCACAGAATCCACCCGAGGAAATTTTTACTTAAACACCGACGGAATGCTTTTTTTGAACAAATTCCTCGAAGACCTTATCGCCACCGACTAGATTTCCCCTTTTTCCCTTTCACCACGAAACCACGGAGCAACTATTGGAATTTTTCGAATAGTTGGATTTTGCCACCAAGGTCGTAAACACAAAAGGGAAGCCGTCCCTGCGCGAAACCGAAAGTCGCCCACCACGAAACCGCGGGGTGAACTATTCGAATTTTTCGAATAGTTGGATTTCGCCACCAAGGTCGTGAACACAAAAGGGAAACCGTCCCTGCGCGAAACCGATAGTCGCACCACTCCGCCGCGGGGTGAACTATTCGAATTTTTCGAATAGTTGGAAAGGGAGATAAATCCTATTGACAAAAAAACAAAAATCAAGTATAATCTTCCCATGAAGGTTTGGATAAAAT
>JAFNZQ010000272.1 GCA_017382775.1 Spirochaetaceae bacterium | reverse complement strand
GAACAGAAAAGTTTATTGAAAAAGTTGTCTGAGGAAGAAATTGTCAATGCCGCAAAGTTTACACCCCTTTCGGCTTTGAAAAATCAGGTGGCATCCAATGTAACTTTGTTTAGGAAGTCCTTTAATCGCGATTCCACAGCGAAAATTGACGGTGCCTTTTCCATGTTTTTGCAATTTCGTTCTTTGATGTGTTTTGATTACTATTCCATGATGCGAAAGTTTTCTCCCAACATGAAGGAATTTGCCTTTGGACATAATCCTTCCTTCAACAGTGCCACAGCAGTGTACGTTATGGACCTTTTGCAGGACTTCTTGGGAATTGCATGGGGTATTCAATCCCTTGAATTGTACAACACAATTTTTTCCATTGTGGAAAAATACAAGCAAGAAGAACTTATTAACCGAGGAACTTGGACGAAAATTCTCGGAAAAATCAACGAAATGCGCCGTTCCGGTATTCTCGAAAACATTGCGCGTTTCGTTTTACAGGATGTGGACTACAACGCAAAGATTTTCGTTGAAGACGAAAAAATTGTGGATTCAATGATTCAAATGGCTGTAACCCAGGCGGAAGGTGCTCTTAAAAAAATCGAGAACGAACAGCGTTCTTCCCAGGTTTCTTCCTACTTGATGAAAATCTTTGGAAAAACCGATATGAACTTTTTGGCAAACTACACCGGAGAGACAGCTGCCTATTTTATTTCCAAAGGTCTTTGCGGTTACGAGTATACCTTGCCTTTGAACTACCTTACAGCCTTCCTCATCGATTACTGCAAAAAAAGTATTCGCGAGTTGGAAGACTTGATTTTGGTGAGAGGACAGTGGGCTCCCAGTGAGTTGAATCCCTTGATGTCCAACAGTTTTTTCGAACTTATGGCTCTCTCCGATGCCATAACCAAGCTGGACAACCGTCTTTCTTCCGAAGATGGGGAATTGGGAACGAAGTTGCGAAACTTGGCTGTTCACGCGGAGCATAAAAAGGAATCTCGCCGTCGTGCAGTCAGTTATATAAACGAGATTAACAGCGAAGTTTTTGATATTTTATCTTCTTCTGTTGGATACTTGCAGAATTTGGAAAAGGCCTTTTCCGCAATTTTGGAAGATATACAGCGACAGAAACCGGAATTGATTCAAAACTGGGGAGAAATTGCCAAAGCTTCCAACCGCCCAATAAAGGAATTCATAACAGAAGCCGGCGAAAAATGCGGCACCATGGTTAAATTGCTGGAAATTTATGTGAATAAGCCTCATGATGAGCGGCAATCGAAAGAAGAAAGAGAAGAATAAATGAAAATCACAGTTGATGGTGTTAAGCGCTTTTACACCATCGAAAACAGAGAATTTGCCGCTGTCGACAATGTTTCGCTGGAAATTCCCGACAACTGTATCTTCGGAATTATCGGTAAAAGTGGGGTGGGAAAGTCCACCCTGGTTCGCCTTATCAGCCTTTTGGAAAAACCCAATGAGGGAAAAATTTTATTCGGGGATGAACGGGTGGACAATTTATCGGGACGGACCTTAATTGAAAAACGTCGTCGAATAGGCATGATTTTTCAAAATTTTAACCTGTTTTTTTCTCGCAACGCCTTTGCCAACGTGGCTTATCCCTTGGAATTGGAAAAAATGAGCAGGGATAAAATAAATTCCCGAGTTTCCGAACTTTTAAATTTGGTGGGATTGTCCGAAAGGGCGAAATCCCCCATAAGTGCTTTATCCGGCGGACAGCGACAACGCGTGGCTATTGCCCGCGCTTTGGCAAATAATCCTGATATCCTTTTTTGTGACGAAGCCACCAGTGCCTTGGATCCTCAAACAACCCATTCCATACTGCGTCTAATTCGGCAAATTCGTCAAGAAATGAATTTAACCGTGGTTATGGTAACACATCAAATGGAAGTGGTTCGTGACGCTTGCGATTTCGTGGCCGTTTTGGACGAGGGCCGTGTGGTAGAGCAGGGACGTGTTTCGGACGTTTTCTCTTCCCCCAAATCAAAGGTAACTCGGGAGTTGCTCTCCCACATTGATTTAACGGAAAGGGAAGCGGAAGAAAACGGTGGCGGTGATGCTGACAGGGAAAGTCCGTTGCCCATGGTAAAAAGGGACGGCACCTATATCCTGTATTTCGCCGGAGATCAGACGGAGCAACCTTTATTGTGCCGAGCCGCAAAGCAATTCGATGTGGATTTTAATATTCGCGGCGGTGGCATCCAGCATTTGGTGGAAAAGGATGTGGGGATGCTCGTTGTGGACATTATCGGCGATAAGGGTGAAGTGAACAAAACCGTTCAATTCTTGAAAGATAAGGGCGTGGGTGTGGAAAGTACCGTGGAAGAGAGGGAAAGCAATGGAATTTGATCGAGTTATTTCTTTGGTAAGTGATGCAACGATTCAAACCCTCATAATG
>JAFNZQ010000271.1 GCA_017382775.1 Spirochaetaceae bacterium | reverse complement strand
TCAATTCCGTCATCACTTATGACCAAATTTGTTCCGCCGCCTAATATAAAAATCGGCATATTTTTCGATTTTGCCCATTCAATTGCGTCGAAAAAGTCATTTTCGGTTTTAGGTTGAGTAAAGAAATCGGCATTTCCTCCCACATTAAAGGAAGAAAACCGTGCTAAATTCACATTTTCGGCTAAATCCGTCACAGCGAAACATCCACAAAATCAAATTTTTCCACATCGAAAAGGCCGCGTGGTGTAATTTTAATCTGGGGAATCACCGGAAGTGACAAAAATGAAAGAGTCATAAATGGATCCACATTTCGGCTTATTCCCAATTTGCTGTGGGCGAACTCAATCATTTCGTCAACCTTTTCGCTTATTTCGTGAGCGGATTTATCGGACATTATTCCGGCAATGGGAAGCTCCAAGGTGTGAACGATTTTTCCGTCGTGAACAATTGTCATTCCGCCGCCGCATCGCTCCAATTCGGAAATTGCCATCAATATTGCTTCATCACTGTCGCCCACAACTATCATGTTGTGAGAATCGTGGGCCACTGTTGTTCCCAAAGCACCGTTTTTCAGTCCGTAGTTTTCCACAAGGGCCTTTCCCACCTTTCCTGTGGCTTTGTGCCTTTCCACCACAACCAATTTTTGAATATCGGAATTTTTGCTGAATGCGAAAAAGCCGTCTTTGGTTTCCACTTGGCGGACAACGCAGTTTGTAATCAAATCATGGCTTTTCAGTTGCATAACTCGAGCTTCATTCCCTTTTATTGGGATTTGAAGGTCTTTTTCACTTACGGGAGCAATATTCACCGAGTGAGTTATGGCTTTATCCACCCTACGGGTAACTTCGAAAAGGGGCTTTCCGTTTTCGGCCACAAGCGCTCCGTTTATGAAAACTTTTTTCGCGTTGAAATCCTTTAAGTTGTCAAAAAGAACTATGTCGGCACGATATCCGGGAGCGATCAATCCCACATTTCGCATTCGATAACACTCGGCCGCATTGATTGTCGCCATTGAGATCGCGGTAAAGGGACTTACCCCACATTCCACCGCAATTCGCAGGTTGTGATTCATGTGTCCGTATTGAATGATGTCACCGGGATGCTTATCATCGGAACACATTGCGCAACGCCGACTTGCCACATCATCCACACCGGGGAGTAATTCCCGAAGATTTTGGGCTGCGGAACCCTGTCGCAGAAGAACGTACATTCCCCGTTTCAGTCTGGAACGAACCTCTTCGGCATTGACACATTCGTGGTCCGTGGTTATTCCCGCAACACGATAGGCGTTCAAAAGTTTGCTCGCAAGACCGGGAGCGTGGCCGTCGATGACTTTTTTCGCATTAAGGGCGAGACAAATTTTTTCAAGAACCTCAACATCGCAGGCGTGAAGTCCCGGAGCGTTCATCAATTCCCCTAATCCGGAAATTCGGGAATCGGATATTAAATCCTCCATGTCATCTGCGTTGATTACGGCGCCGGCATCTTCAAAATTTGTACACGGGACACAGGATGGAGCCATGAATTTCACTTTAAGGGGAACTCGATGGGCAGAATTGAGCATGAAGTTTATTCCGTCCGTTCCTTTTACGTTGGATATTTCGTGTGGATCGGCGATAACCGTTGTTGTTCCGAAGGGAACGACCAATTCCGCAAAAGCCGCAGGTGTGCACATGGAACTTTCAATGTGAACATGGCTATCGATGAGACCGCTTACGGCAAAATAGCCTTCGCCGTCAATTTCATTTTCGCCACGATAGTCGCCCACTCCAACGATGTAACCGTCGAATATGGCAATGTTGCTCGTTGCGATGGATCGGGATATCGGATCCACAACTTGACAGTTTCGGATTACCAAATCTGCGGGGGTCTCACCCTTTGACACTTTGATTATTCGAGCCAGCCTGCGCGCGTTCATAACATCTCCCCAAAATAAACTTTCATATATTATAACAGAGAAAATCCCTTTTGTCAACATAAAATTTTTAGGATTTTTTTTGAAAAAAAAGGGGTAAATCTCAAAAAAAACTTGATTTTTTTTTACATTTAGGGTACAATTTATGTGTAATTTTTGTTTTTTTTGCCATATATTTTAAAAATTTTAACTGGGAGGGGAAAGGTGGCAAAATTGAGTTCAGATAAAAATGCGATTACGCCCATAAGTGATCGCGATGAAAAATTAAAGGCCTTGGAAGCTGCCAGGTTGCAAATTGAAAAGCAATTTGGACAGGGTGCGATAATGCAAATGGGTGATAAAACCGATTTTGCGGGAATTGATGTTATCCCATCCGGTTCCATCGCTTTGGATGAAGCATTGGGGATTGGCGGATATCCGCGAGGCCGTATTATCGAAGTGTACGGTCCAGAATCTTCCGGAAAGACCACACTCACCCTTCACGCAATTGCCGAGGCTCAAAAGATGGGTGGGACTGCGGCCTTCATCGATGCAGAACATGCTCTCGATCCCAATTATGCTAAAAGCCTTGGTGTGAACATCGACGAGTTGTGGGTTGCCCAACCGGACAATGGCGAGCAGGCTTTGGAAATTGCCGAAAGTCTCGTTCGCTCCGGTGCTGTGGACGTTATTGTGGTTGACTCCGTTGCGGCCCTCGTTCCCCAGGCGGAAATTGAAGGCGACATGGGCGACTCCCATATGGGATTACACGCCCGACTTATGAGTCAGGCTCTTCGAAAATTAACGGGAATTATTTCAAAATCCAACTGTGTTTTGTTTTTCATAAACCAAATCCGAATGAAAATCGGTGTTATGTTCGGAAATCCCGAAACGACCACGGGCGGACAGGCGCTGAAATTTTATTCTTCCATGCGGATTGAAGTGCGACGTGGTGATACAATCGACGGAAAAAGCGGCGATGAACCTGTGGGAAACCGTGCCAGAGTTTGTATAAAGAAAAACAAGGTTGCATCTCCTTTCCGAAAGGCGGAAGTGGACATTTACTACGGAAAAGGAATTTCCGCCACCGGTGGACTTTTGGACACGGCAGTGAAATACGAGTTAATCGAAAAACGTGGTGCATGGTACACTCGTGGTGAAGAAAAACTCGGTCAGGGACGGGAGAATGCAATTACATTCTTGG
>JAFNZQ010000270.1 GCA_017382775.1 Spirochaetaceae bacterium | reverse complement strand
GTGGCGTGACTTTCCTTTTCTCCGGTAATTCCGGTGCGACTTAAAGTGTTGCGCATGGACGAAAGAAGTGTTTTAACGAAATAGGATTCCAGTTCCAAGGATTTTTCGTAGAGTTTGCTTGTTTTGTCGATGGTTTGGGTTGCGTCACCTGAATTTGCGGCAAAGCCCTTAACTGCGGCATTTTTGTCTTCCGGAGAATTAAAGGCACCGGTCATGGAAGATTTGTAGTCACCGTTGAGTTTGCCGTCTTTGCCCATGATGGATTCCAACAAATTGCGAAATTTGTCGCTTTCTTCATTCATTTTTGCCGCATTTTGGGCACCTAAACCGGCAGTGGGAAAAAGACTGTTAAAATTCACTTCCATAAAAAATCCCCTCAAAATGTAATCACTACATTATCGGATTTTTTTTTACGATTGTGAATCCAAAATCTCGGTAATTTTCGGCAACTGGGCATTTTGGAAAAAACTGCGAATCAGAACTGCCATCAAGGCAAAAACGGTAAATCCCAAAATGACTGATATTACCAAAACTGATTCAGGGGCCTGCTTGGATTCCACAACGAAGTAAAACCGTTGTGCCAAGAACCATCCCAAAAACGAGCCGACAATGGGAAGTCCCAAGGCGAAAAAACCCTGTTGCACTTGAACCTTTTTTTCCACAGAAATTTTAACAATTTGTCCCTGTTTCACATCCAGATTGAGGGAATTGTCCACCCAAAAGTTTTTTCCCAGTTGGGAACAAACTTCTTTCGTGCATCCCAAACAGCCGTCAGATTCGAAGGGCAAAATCAGGACGCGACCGGATTTGTCCACTGTGATTACTCTTCCCTTTTCGTACATTTCATTCCTCTTTCATTTCCAACGAAATTTTTAACGGTTCAAGGTGTTCTGCCTTTCCGCAATCATTTATTTTAACAAAAACTCCCTGCAGCTCTTGGAGAACATTGTCCAAATCGTTTATTTCGCAATTCCAACGGGGAACACCGGAAAGGAATTCCGCCAGTTTCATTACGGGATTCAGCCCCTGAACGGAGTTTACAATTCCGGTACGTCCGCCATCGGTGATGGAAGCCGTTCCTCCGGGCATAATTTCCCCGTCAGCGGTTTGCACTCTGGCTCCGGATCCGAAAACGGCGGAAACCTTTCCGTCGGCAAAGGTGGAAAAGGCCCGTTTTTCAGCAGTTGTTGCACCGCAAAAGTCCACAATTACGATTTTGGATGTCTCCTTTATTCGAGGCAAAATCCTTTCCAATTCCAAAAATGGATTTCCACTGTGGACGTTGCTAAATCCCGATCGTCCCAAAAGGGATATCACAGCCACGTTGCCTGCCGGTGTTTTGAAAATTTTGTATCCATTCCCGGGACTTTCAGGCAAAAAATTTTGCGGTCGAAGTACAAAGGGCATTGAGGACAAGGAATCCACAAGGTCTTTTTTGGAAAAAATATAATTTCCGCCGGTTAAAACGTTGCAACCCAATTTGTGCAAATATCCGGAATGATTTTTCCCCAGTCCATTCCCACCTGTGGCGCCATTGGCGTTGGCAACAACAAAATCGATTCCGTATTTTCGTTTTATGCCGGGAAGAAGCTTTTTCACGCATAAAATCCCGCTTTTTCCCACAATTTCGGCAATGTAAAGTAAATTCATCTCACATCCTGCCTAAATTTACGCATTTTTTCCTCGCAGATTTTTACCCCGGATTGATTTCCCAATTCGGCATAGGTGTCTCGGAGATTGTACAAAGCATTGTAATAATCGGGATAAATCGTGAGAGCATGCTCAAAGGCATCGCAGGCCTTTTCGTAATCTTGCCGAGTAAAATGCAAAACTCCCAAATTGTTCCACAAAGTGTCGCGAAAAAAATCAACGGAAAGTCCTTCGTAGTAATAATTTTCGGCCTCGTCGTATTCCCCCATGTTGTAGCAAGTAAGTCCAATGGATTCCAACAGATCAGCATCTTCCGGATTGAGTTTGTAACCTTTCAGAAAAACCTCTTTCGCAGCGAGATAATCTCCCAAAGCATGATATGTAAGACCCAAATTGTACCAAAGACGATAGTTGGCACTGTCCAAAAGCAAGGCCTTGTGAAAACAGGCAATGGCTTCGGCATATTCTCCCAAAGAGGCAAATTCGATGGCTTGATAATTCAAACTTTCCGAACTTTCGTAAATCACTGAACTTCTCCTTGGGTAGCGACGTAGACCTCTTCCGCAAGTTGTTGCAACAATTCCGGAGTGGCACCGGTTCGCATCCCCAGAGAATACATTAATCCGGGAGTGGCATCCCACCAAAGGCAAATACCGCAAACATCATCACCCTCAACATTGTACTTCACTTCGCCTTCGCACCAACCAATTCGTACCGGCCCTTCGTTTTCCCAATCGTAAAAGAAACCGGAAATGTCTTCAAACTGCACGGATGAACGAATGCGTGCAACACATTGATTGCCGTCATAGGTGAAATCCATTTGAGCCATTTTGTCCGCCACAATGGAATAGTGAATGTCTTCCGCCCCCATGGGAACGGCAAAACGCATTCCCAACAAATCCATAAGTTCCGTCTCCGAAGATTGCTTAACGGGATTGGGAAGAGCCAATTTTTCCCCGGTAAGTTTTGCGGTAGAATGTGATTTATCCGAATTTACAGGATATGCATTGGCAGAATCCTTTTCGCAGGAAAACAAAAAAACCGAAAAAAGAAAGAACAAAAAAAATTTTTTCCCCATTTCAACCTCCGAAAACTTCTCGTTTCAATCGAATGCCGGTGGGAGTTGCCGCCAACCCACCGGTTCCTCTTTCACGCAAACTGTCCGGCAATACAGCTCCGATTCTGTCCATGGCGAGAATTACCTCATCGGGCGGGATACGACTTTCGATTCCCGCAAGAGCCATTTCTGCCGCAGTAAAGGCAAGGGTAAGGCCGGAAACGTTGCGTTTAACGCAGGGAATTTCCACCAATCCCGCCACCGGGTCGCAAACAAGGCCCAAAACACTTTTCAAAGCAATGGCACAGGCTTCACCGCATTGATGGGGAGAACCGTCCATTAGTTCCACAATTGCCGCGGCCGCCATAGCTGATGCTGACCCGCATTCCGCCTGGCATCCACCTTCCGCTCCGGAGATGGATGCGTTTTTGGCTATGACAAGGCCGAATGCTCCGGCGGTAAAAAGTGACATTACGGCCTTTCTCTCGTCCAAAGCGAACTCTTCCGCAACGGTTATAACCGCGGAAGGTAAAATTCCGCAACTTCCCGCAGTGGGGGCCGCAACAATTTTACCCATGGAAGAATTGTACTCTGAAATTCCCATGGAACGAGCCATCGCTTTGAGCAAAAAACTTCCAACTAAACCGCCACTTTCGGAACGACGAAAAAGCCGAAAAGCGTCGCCACCAACCAAACCTGAAGCAGACCGAAGTTTTTCATCCCGGCCGGCTTCGGAAGCCTCTTTCATAACCTTATAATTCACTTCCATTTTGGCAAAAACTTCTTCCACAGAACTTTGCATTTCCTCAGCCTGGGATTCCAACACAATGGCGGAAATGGGCCGATGGGAATTTTCGGCAAGAGAAACAATGTTAGAAACAGAATCGTAAATCATTTAAATAGTGTAACATAAAAAGGGGAAAAAGTCAATAGGCGAGGTTTTATGTCCCGCCAGCCCCAACTATTCGAAAAATTCGAATAGTTGCCACCACCATCGCAAAACCACCAAATCGCCACACCCCAACTATTCGAAAAATTCGAATAGTTGCCACCGCCATCGCAAAACCACCAAATCGCCACACCCCAACTATTCGAAAAATTCGAATAGTTGCCACCACAATCGGTCATCCATTACGGAATACGCAGGTGATCGTACGCGCCCATGCAAATGTAAAAAAAATATAATTTTGCTTGACAGATGACTTTTTTTATGGTATAATTACGTGTAGTTACTTTCTTTGGAGGAGAAAATGGAAGAGTCGAAGGGAAGTGTAGTATTCCTAGATAATTCGCTTCCCGCAAACGAGCAAATTGAAAATGTCATAGCCCAAGTCGCGGAAGAAAAAAGTGCTGGGGACGCGGAGTCCTTTTTTGTAATTGGTATGGAAGTACTCAATTTCTCCGAAGCCGGTACTCAAAACTTGAAAGATAGCGGAGTAAAACTTTTTGTGGCGGCAAATTTTGAACCTGAAATAAAGAAAAGGTTTGTGGCTTGCGGAATTTCATCGGTGGATTTACGCAAAAAAGATTTGGAAGACATGTTTGCGTCTTTTGCCCAAAAAGAAACCCAGGGAAAAATTGTTGCCGCTGAAAACGGATTATTCAAATTAAAACTGATATCCGGTTCATTTTCGAAGAGTTACATTTTCAGACCGGAAAGTTAATAAAACCAAGGGATGTCCGATCTCTTCGATAAAAAACCGCAATACGAACCTCTCGCCGCCAGAATGCGTCCTCGCAACTTGGACGAATATGTGGGACAAGCCCATATTGTGGGAAAAGGCCGTCTGCTCCGTCGGGCCATAAGCGCAGACCGTCTTTCCTCCGTAATTTTCTACGGACCGCCCGGTTGCGGAAAAACCACATTGGCGCGGGTAATTGCCACCCACACGAAAAGTAACTTCATCACAATAAATGCCGTGTTGAGTGGCGTGCAATCCATACGGGATGCAATCGATTCTGCCGCAAACAATCGCAAACTTTACGACCAACGAACAATTCTGTTTGTGGATGAGGTACATCGATGGAACAAAAGCCAACAGGATGCGCTTTTGCCTTGGGTTGAAAACGGTACAATCATTTTGGTGGGAGCCACCACGGAAAATCCATTTTTCGAAGTAAACCGTGCCCTTGTGAGCCGCAGTCGTGTTTTCCAACTGTTGCCCCTCACCGACGAGGACCTGTTCCTGGCCGCCAATCAGGCACTGTCCGACAAGGAACGAGGCTACGGAAATTACACAGTGCGGTTTGAAGACGGCGCCCTGGAACACTTGGTGGAAACCGCATCGGGAGACGCCCGAAGCCTTTTGAACGCCTTGGAACTGGCCGTGGAAACCTCGGTGGAAGAATGGCCCCCCGCCGCCGGAACGGAAGTTTACATTTCCAAAGAGGCCGCCGAACAGAGCATTCAGAAAAAAGTGGTACTTTACGACAAGGACGGCGACTATCACTACGACACAATCAGTGCATTCATAAAAAGCCTGAGGGGACGGGACCCGGATGCAGCCCTTTATTGGCTGGCGAGAATGGTGGCGGCCGGTGAGGATCCCCATTTTATTTTCCGACGAATGCTCATTTCCGCCTGTGAAGACACGGGAATGGCCGATCCAATGGCAATTTCTGTGGTGGAAGCCTGCGCTGCGGCCTTCGATCGTATCGGAATGCCGGAAGGGCGCTATCACCTGGCTCACGCAACCTTGTACTTAGCCACCTGCCCGAAGTCCAATTCCTCAATGGGTTTTTTCGACGCCCTGTCATCCGTCCAATCGGAAAACGCGGAAGTGCCCAATCACTTAAAGGATGCGAATCGTGATGCAGAAGGCTTCGGCCACGGTGCCGGTTACCTCTATCCCCACGCCTACAAAGATCACTGGACCGCCCAACAGTATTTGCCCAACGGACTTGAAGGCCGCATTTTTTACACGCCTTCCGCCCAAGGCTACGAAAAAACCATTTGCGACCAGGTTTTATCCCGCAGAGAATTGCAACTGGCGGCAATGTGGGAACGGGAGGAAAAAAACTTCATTCCATTTGAGAGTGGCGGAAGTGTACACAAAGAGTGCTTGAAAACGAAGAATCCCCGAAATCGTACACAGGAAGAAAATTTAACATTTTCCCCAAGGAATACGGAATTTGAGCGTTGGCAAAGGCGAACGGATGAAAATACCGGCGAAATTTTGCGAAAAATCCGCGACACGATGATGGAAAGTGCCAATGTGGTTCGCCACAGCCGTGTTTTGGTGATGAACGGCGACAACGGAGTCTTCCTTTGGGAATTGGTTCGTCGCTGTCCCGAGGGATTGGTGGCCGCATTTTGCGATTCCGAGGATAAAATTAAAATTTTGGAACACTATTGCAGCCGTTTTTCCGAAATGGAAAAACCCTTTCTGTTTCACAACTCATCGTTTTTTGCAGAAAATTTCACAACGGAAAATTGGGAACAGGATTTGTCAAAAATCGGCGATGGGGAATTTGATAAGATTTTTCTGCAAAAAAATCTTCGAAGCCTTATTCAGGGAGAACAAATTGCGGAAAACTTTGCTCGACTAAAGGGAAATCCCCGATTCTCCCAATCGAAAATTTACTTTTTCGCAAAAATTTCCCGAAAATCCCAAAATCCGGCACAAATCCTGGGCGGCCTTTTCGAAAATTCGGAAATTGCCGAAAAATTTTCCCAATTGTGCGAAAAATACTATGGGGGAAGCAACTTTTTTGAGGAAAAAGACATTTCCGAAATTTTTGCGAAAAACAACCTGAAAGCGTCCTTTTTTTCCCAAGAATTTGATTTCGAATTTTCCTTGGACGAAAACTTTTTCCAAGGATTTTTTGGTGAAGATACCGATTTCGGCCGTTTCGCCGAGGAAACAGTTTCCCAAACCGAATTTGAAGCAATCAAATCCGAAGTGAAAAAAGTTCTCTCCCGACGAAACAATTTTGTTATAAAAACCTACTACGCATTTTTTGCCGCAGAATAAAGCTTTTCGTAGTTGGGCGCTTCTGCTGCGTGAAGTTTTTCCAATTCCGCCATGATTTTATCGGCAGTGGCCTGCTTCTTAACATCCTTTTCTTCCAAGCCAACTTGTGCCTCATTGCGAAAATTACGACAAGAAAGCACCGGTCCAACGGAATAACGCAAAACGTCACGATAAATCACGTCGGCACTCATGTCTGCCGGATTGTCCGATATACGAAGAACGTTGCCGTTGATTGACACCAAAAGCATGACGTCGAACATTCGCAGGTAGGAATCAATTTCCGGAAGTCCCCGTTTCGTTTCGGGTTTCCCGGGACGATACCTGGTTCCCGAGGGAAAAACCAAAAGAATGTCACCCTTGCGGCGAATTTTGTCCAGGGCCCGCATGGCTGCCATGTTGATTTTTCGGCTGCGTTCCCTTTCCTCAACCAACTTTTCTTCGTCCTTTATTGCCGCCAAGGAACGGCTGGGATAAATCACAATTCGGGAAAAGGCCGCAGTGCAAGCATTTATGTAAGGATTGTCCTCGTTGAGTTTCATTCCCGCAATGGCCACAAGCCTGTTGGCAATTTCCGGACCGCAGGGATTTTCCGAATGAGTCAAACAATAGATGAAGCCGGGCAAATCAAAATTGCTGTAATGCTCCATCAAAATCAATCCACGTTTTCCCGACTTAACCAAATCCAAAAATTCGACAAGATTTTCCTCGCCGGAAAGACCGGTGCCCGGCAAAACAAGGGTTTTCATAAGTGAATTTAACATGTTAAGGATATTATCATCACGCCTTTGATACACATTTTCGTCGGTAATTACACTGGCGGTTTTAGCCAAATGAGTCAACCCTTGCAACTCATCTTTAAAACACTCCAAAAATGAATGACCATCAACAATATTCATAACTTTCCTCTCGGGGATGATTTTACCACAATTTTCCAACAATGTCAAGTCGGGGAAAAAGAAAATTTGGAATTTAATAAAATGAAAAAAAATCCGATATATAATTATATGGAAATAAAAGAACTTGCGAGAGTTGTCCTCGCAGTAATTACAGACATCCGCGTTCCCATTGCATTATTGTGGGTTTTTATATTCATTTTTGTCATCGTCTTCGTTTGCGACTCCAACAAACGTGCCAAACAGCAACGCTACACCGGCACTATAAAAAGCATAAAGCAAAGAATGCCGAAGAAGAAAAATCCCGAAAATGCGGAAAACAGTGGCGAAACGGAATCGGATGCATCCGAAGATTAACCCGATCCGTTTCGAAATCCCATTGAAATTAGGCCTTACCCAACCGTTTCAACATGGTTTTCTTTACAGCGCGTAAAATGTTTTCGTAACCCGTGCAGCGACACAGGTGACCGGAAAGCAATTTCCGCAACTCTTCGTCGGAATAAAGTTTTCCGGATTCCAAAATTTCCACAGCAGTCATGAGAAAACCGGGAATGCAAAATCCGCACTGAACAGATGTTTCTTCCAAGAAAGCCAGCTGAATGTCGGAAAGTACACCGTTGGGCCCCACAAGACCTTCCACGGTAACAATGCTTTTTCCTTCGGCCCATACAGCCAAATAAATGCAGGAATTGAAAGCCTCTCCGTCAATAAGAACGTTACAGGCTCCGCATTCGCCCACTTCGCAACCTTTTTTCACAGAGGTAAGGCGATAGTCGTTGCGAAGCATATCCGTCAAAGAAGCTCGCACATCCACCATGGTTTCCGTATCTTTACCGTTGATTTTGCAACGAACAAGTTTATACTGTTTTTCCATTAGATATTTCCCCCTGCCAAACGAATTGATTTTTCAAGTCCCCGTTCAGCCATAACCTGTCCGATGTGGCAACGGAAAGCCTTGCTGGCACGCCAACTGTCTCGGGGGTTTATATCTTCGAGGATTTTTTCACCGAAGGCTTTGCAAGTTTCCATGGTTGCGGGTTTGCCTTTTGCGAAAGCTTCCGCATTGGCGCAGCGCATGGGGATGGGACCTGCAACACCATAGGCAATTCGGGCATCCTCAATGGTTTTTTTGTCAGCGGACAATTTAACGTTCACGGAACAACCTGTGGTGGCGATATCCATTGCGTTACGCATTGCGTATTTTGTGTAGTGACCGAAATGACCTTCGTAAGATGCCTTGGGAATAATGATTGCGGTCTGAATTTCATCTTCTTTGATGTCAACTTTTCCGGCGGAAATGTAAAATTCGCTAATGGGGATTTGCCGAGGGCCGTTTTTACCGGTAAGCTCCACGATGGCATCCCATGCCCACAATGTGGAAGCGGAATCAGCACTGGTCACACCGTTACAGGTATTGCCGCCGATCGTTCCTATGTTACGAATCTGAGGGCCGCCAATGGTATCGACAGCTTCACCCAACACATTGATGTGTTTTTGAATAATCGGATCTTTCGTTATATGGGAAAAACTTGTTAAGCTTCCAATACGAATTGCGCCGTTTCCGTCAATTGAAACTCCACGCATCTCATCGATACCGTAAATGCTAATCAGTTCAACGCCTGCACGTTTACCTTCTCGAATTTGTACCAAAACGTCACTTCCACCTGCTATAATGTGTGCAGCCGGATGCTCAATCCTCAATCGCACAGCATCAGCAACATCGGACGCTTCGTACAAAGCCTTAATGTCATACATATGCCTCTCCTAAATTCGTGTGGCCTAACGACCGCTCCCATTATATCACATTTCAAATTTTTTGTCAAGAAAAAAATTTGATAAAACGAAAATTTTTCCTCAATTGAAAGATCAGTCATGACATAATGTAAAAAAAGTCATTTGCGAAAAAAAAAGTTGACAACCGCCATTTTTTGTGTTAAAATAGATAAGTAAACTTGTTAAAAAGGAAAAATTATGGCAGAAAAATTGGTTTATTTTTTCGGTGAAGGAAAGGCGGAAGGATCCGCAGGGATGAAAGACAAACTTGGCGGTAAAGGTGCCAATCTCGCTGAAATGACGAATATGGGAATTCCCGTTCCTCCGGGATT
>JAFNZQ010000269.1 GCA_017382775.1 Spirochaetaceae bacterium | reverse complement strand
GTCGCTGTAATTGAGTTACAACGTCTAATTCACAAAAATGTCGTGCTTCTGCCAAATTTCCATCCTTTGGCACACAGGCAATGGAAACTGTTGGATTACTTTCACTGTGGGATTTGTAAACTGCAGGTTTACCACACAGCGACGGCAAGAGGCGAAATGTTTCGTCCACAATTTGCCTACATTCGATCATTGCTAAATTTATGTCCGTTTTGTATTTGAAATTTAATGTAATTACGGAAATTCCGGTTCTGCAAACACTTTCCATGTTTTTTAGGGATTTTACCGATGATAAACCACGATCCAAAGGTATGGCAACAACCCGTCGTATTTCAGATGCGGTAATACCGCTGTATTCCGTTACCACATGGATTTTTCTATCTCCAATTTTAGGCATATAATCGATACCGACACGGAAAAGGGAAATAAATCCTAATAAGGCCAATGCTAAAAATATCATCAAAACTGAGATGGGATGTTTCACCGAAAAATAAATTATATTTTTCATTTATCCTCCGACCATTAAATTTCATTTTTTTTATTTAAGATGAAATCCACATCACCATCCATGGAATTTCCGATTTCATCGGATAGTTCTTCGTAGATTTTCAATTTAATTAGTCCATTGCGATTGAAATTTTTGGTTTCCGATGTAAATTCCACTGCCACGAGTTTCCCCGGTACGTCATTAAAAAATTCCCCGGAAATCGGTAATTCATCGCATATACGAATTTTACGTAATGAAAAATCTATGCATGAATTTGTTACCTGAATATCTGTATTTTCCATGGCCGATTTCAAGGAAATGTTTGAAGTCTTTGACAGAGAAAAAAACAAAAAAATCTTGGAAGAAATTCCGGCTTCCGCACTTTGCACAGGGGGGAATCGGTTAATATCGAAAAAAACGTCGGAAAACATATCTTGGGAAGAAAAAAATATGGGCTCGTCGGTGGGATTTTCACCGCAATCCAAGGCAATACCCAAAAATGTTATGGCACGGTCTTTTTCATTATTAGTCACAAAGGAAAATTGTTTTTCCTCCGATGTAACATTCCCCCATAGGTCCGGAATGCCTTTTTTCATCGTTAAAACATAGGTTTCATTCCAAGGGAAAGCTTCGGTAAATTCGATTTCCACGATTTTTTTATCATGTTTATCCGGAACTATGGTCTTCCCTATTTCCGGACGGATTTGTATGTAGGAAGAAATTTCCTTCGAATTAATTTCTTTGGAAAACTCAATACGGATGATTCCATTATTGGGAAAGCCCAAAAATTCCGACTTTTCGGAAAGTTCCTGCTTTTGATCATCATACACGGAAAAAAGGGAAAATTCAGGCAGTGAAAAATCCTCGGTAAAGGCAAAAACGGAAGTATATTGCTTTCCAAGGCTCCTGTTATCCGCGGAAAGTAATGTGTCCGAAATTTTTACCGTATAGGTATTTTCCAGGGAGAATTCTTCTGTGGGCATGGCTGTAACAGCAGTTTTATCTTCGGAAAACCGGAAAATAAAATTCACATTGGGGGAAACGGAAAAGGAATCCGTGAAACTTTTTTCATCCACAGGGTCGCTGAAAAGTATTTCAATGGGAAAATCTGTTTTCTCCATAATTGCTTCGTTTTTAGGGGAAAAATCAATTATTTTGAAAGGACGGTGACTTTTTTCATTAAATACCTTGCAATAATTTTTTTCCAGCGATACTCCCCTTTCGTTTTCTGCCAAGGTGCTTACATTCAATGTGTATTCCGTTGATAATGAAAAAGGTGCCGCCGGATAAAATATTGCTTTTTCACCATTAAACTCAATGGTGCCTTGGACTTCCTTGCCGTCTCCATGAAGTGAAAATGCGTTTTTCACCGTTTGGGAAGCCGGTGGAGATGAAAAAATAATTTCTAAATTGTCGCCAAGTCTTGCATCGGTGATAAAAAATTTTCCCCACCAAAAATTTCCGCAGGAAACAAGAAAAATTAACGGTAAAATTTTAATAATAGACATGTATCATCCTCCAAATAATGGCCCGTATTCGATGAAATTCCATTCTCGCCACCCACAATTTCCAATGTATAATAATTCTCAGATTCTTCTTCCGGAATACTTAAATTCTCGAAGGTTAGACGTAGGGTTTTTCCCAAATCCGAATATCCGATATCGGTTAAAACCGGGGAAGAAGCGATTGATGGAAATGTTGGCTGCAAAACTATGAAATTTACCGGGTTATTTGTAAGGGAAAAATCTTGTGCCAGGGAAAATTGCAACAATACAGTAATGCTGTGCTTATTTTCGGAAGTCGCGGAAAGTTTTTCTTCGTATGTCTCATCCTCCACAGGATTTTGATTGATTAGTATTTCGGAAATCTTCATAAAATCTTCCGTTCTTGGCAAATAAATTGTTTTTTCCTTTACACTGTGTACTCCGTTGGGATTCATTAAATTTTTTGAACAGGTCACTG
>JAFNZQ010000268.1 GCA_017382775.1 Spirochaetaceae bacterium | reverse complement strand
ATTTTTGGAAATCCGCCAAGGGCACGATGCGGGTACGATCTTCCCAATCTCGGGGAAAGTGGGACAGCAGTTCACCCACACAAAAAATTCCCAAATTGGCAAAATGCTTGGCAGTTTCCACTCCCACTCCGCTCAAATCTTTTATGGAATTTTTTATTTCGGCCAGTTTCATGGTCTTTTTGTATCACAAAAAATCCCTTTTGTCAAGGGTGATTTACAAACTTGACAAAAAAGTCGATTAAAAATAAATTTTTCTTGACGAATCGGACTTTGCAATGTATAATTATAGTCGGAGGTTTGTAATGAAAAAAAATGTATTTTCCGTAGCCTCATCCTTTGACGGATTAAACCTTAACGTTGTATATTTTGTTCCCGACGGCGAAATTCGCGGAATTATCCAATTTGCTCACGGAATGGCCGAACACAAAGAACGTTATTTTGACTTCATGGAGTTTTTAACAAGCAACGGTTTCGTTACGGCAATTTACGATCATCGGGGACATGGGGAAAGCGTAAAGTCCTCTGCCGATTTGGGCTTTTTCTATGATGAAACCGGTTCGGCTGTGGTGGAAGATGCCTACGATGTTACCCTTTTTCTGAAAAAAACTTTTCCCGACCATCCTTTCATCCTTTTCGGACACAGCATGGGCTCTTTGGTTGTAAGATGTTACGCGAAAAAACACGACGAAGAATTGGATGCCCTCGTCGTTTGCGGTTCTCCTTCGGAAAATCCCTTAACTTCCATAGCCATCACTTTGACCAAAACCATAAAGAAATTCAAAGGGGAGCGTCACATAAGTCCGCTGCTGGTCTCCCTTTCCGTTGGTGCCTACGACAAGGCCTTCAAAAAGGAAGGGAAACGAAATGCTTGGCTTTCCGTAAACACCGAAAACGTGGATGCATACAATGAAGACAAACTTTGCGGCTTCCCGTTCACAGCAAACGGCTTTCTCAACCTGTTTTCTCTTCTCGCCAATACCTACGAAAAGTCCGGTTGGGCTTTGAAAAATCCCGCACTGCCGATTTTGTTCATCGCAGGAAGTGCAGATCCGGTAATTTTAAATGAAAAAGCCTGGCTTTCTTCCGTAAGTTTTATGCAGCGGTTGGGATATTCCCATGTGCAGAAACGGCTTTTCGCCGGTTTGCGACACGAAATTCTGTTGGAAAATGAACGCAACCAGGTTTACAACTACGTTTTAGGCTACTTAAACGCTTCCCTTATGAAATAATACCACCGGATAACGACGATTTCAAAAGATGAACTTCCCGCAACTGTCGTGCTACTTCGGCAGGAATGTGGGAAAATTCGACTTTTATCGTGTTGCCGTCCAGGTTTGCAACAGTTCCGGAAAAATGTACAGGTAGCGGCTTTCGGACAAGTTCCAAGTTGATTTCATCTCCAACTTTTGCCTCTGCGGGCGGCAGATTTGCTTCCAGAATTATGGATTTATCATCCAGTTTGCGGAGAACTGCGGCTTCATCGCCGGATTGATTTTCGTTGCGGTAGCAAAAAAGCCGTTTTTCACCAAAGTACAGTATTAAAATCGGATTTTCAACGGATTTTTCCTTTTTTTCCACCAAGGAAATTTTTTGCGCCAACAGAATGCCGTCTTTCAAGGCCAGTTTTGCTGAAAAACAGAAATCGCATCCATTATGGTGAAAATCGATTTGTCCCGTTATTATTCGCCCTTCCGCCTTTTCGACAAGAAGGGATACGGGAAATCCTTCGAAAAAAAATTTTACGTCGGCTTCCAATGCATTGCGGAGAATTATGTCACTTTCAATCGGAGATAGCTGCATTTTCCACCGCCGATCCAAACTGAATTTGGTCAATCACATAGGAAAGCTCATGGGAAGATACAAAAATGTTTGTGTCCGTGTGCATTTCATCGGAAAGGAATCGTACCGGAATTTGATAACCTTCTTCCAAAACAAAAGGTTCGCCGTAAATCATTCTGTTTACCGGATGGAGGGATGTAAAGTGATATTGCATTATGTGGGGTAAAAATTCCAAATCCGGATGCAAAAAGTCCGTATCGATGGTACGACTTTCCGGCGGAGGAACGGCGGCTGTGGCTAAAAAGCCGTCCAGCAAATCCAGCACTTCCGAGGGCAAACTTTCCGTGTTAAGACTTCCGAAGCCCGGTAGGTAGGGATACACGGTTTTTCCCATGCGGTAGGCGGCAAAATTGCCTCTGATTCGCATAGACGGCATTACCACATCTTGTTTCGTAACTCCATCTTCGCGAATGGGGGTTGCCCATGAAACCTTTTCCCGTTCCCGATCAACTTCTCCCCGTATAAAATTACTTTCCGACTGTTCCAAGGACACTTCGTTCTTTTCACATCCCCATAGCGTAAATAAAAATGCAAGAACAAAGAGCCAACACCTTTTCACTGGGGCATTTCTCCGATTTTTTTCACAAGAGCAGCCACCCCTTCTTCGGCGGAACTCCAACCGGTACAAAAACGAACCATAATATCGCCGTTGGAGAAAACTTCTTCCCGTTCAAAGTAAAAATCTTTGGAAAGATATTCCGCCTGTGCCTTGGACAATTTTACAAACTGCTGATTTGTGGGACTGTCCACAGCCATTTTAATTCCCCGACTCTCAAAGGCATTCTTTATTCTGATGGCCTGCTCCACTGCGGTTTTACCGATTTTTAAGTATAAATCATTGGTGAAAAGTTCAAGGAATTGCAATCCCAAAAGCCATCCCTTGGCCAAAAGCCCTCCGGATTGTTTGACATAACTGCGAAAATGCGGTTTTAACTCATCGTTTACGACCACCACCGCTTCTCCGAATAAGGCACCGCACTTCGTTCCGCCAATGTAAAAAACATCGGTGAGTTGGGCTAAATCCGCAATGGTAACATCATTGTTAACCGCACCCAAGGAATAGGCCAATCGTGCTCCGTCAACATAAAGGTAGACGTTATGTTTTTTACAAACCTTGCTGATTTCGGAAAGTTCCTTTTTGGAATACATTGTTCCCAATTCCGTGGGTTGGGAAATGTAAACCATCCTTGGCCGTGTTATGTGATCCGGTGTGCAGGAATTTTCGCAACCTGTACAAGCCGCGTCAATTTGTTCAGCGGTGATTTTACCGTCAACATCGGGCAAGGTTTCCACCTTATGCCCCGTTTTTTCTATTGCTCCGGTTTCATGAACCGCAATGTGTCCGGTTTTTGCGCACAAAACACTTTCGATGGAACGCAGTGCCATGGAAATAACAAGAGCGTTGGTCTGAGTCCCACCCACGAGAAAATGCACTTGAGCATTCACGCCACCGGTGTATTTTAAAATGGCCTTAGCCGCGGCATCGCAAACCTCATCCACACCGTATCCGGGGAAACTTTCATCATTTGACTTAACAAGCCCATTCAAAACCGCCGAATGAGCACCTTGGTTGTAATCATTGTTGAATCTAAACATACGGTGAATGGTAACACAAAAATAAATTTTTGTCAACATAATTTTTAAGAAAATTTACTTCTTCCTCCTATTGACTTTTCCCTCAAAATATGCTATACTAAATCATGAGTTTATTGAAAAATCTGATTGTTAAAAACAAATTTATTCTGCTTTACCTAATTTTTGGAGGACTTACAACGTTAATAAATATATCCGCCTTTGCCCTTTTGTACAAGGCCGGCGTACCCAATGTGGCTGCCAACGTAATTGCCTGGATACTGGCAGTGGTTTTTGCCTTTTTCACAAATAAAATTTTTGTTTTTCAAAACAAAACAAACTCGGTAAAATCCTTTTTTGTTCAACTGGGAAAATTTTTCATGGCACGAATCGCCACAGGCATCTTGGACGTTGCGGCAATGTACATTTTGGTGGATGTTATTGAACTTAACGCCTTTATTTGCAAGGTAATATGCAGCGGAACGGTCATCGTATTGAATTTCTTCATAAGCAAGTTCATGGTTTTCAAAAAAAACGCAAAATAAGTCCCCAAATCGGGATTTTTCACCTTTTTTTATTTCCCTCGAAAAAAAATTTTAATTTTTTTTCGATTTTCCCTTGACACGATTTTTTTTGTGTGTTATAATGCGTAAACTGATGTGATTATGCATGGTGCCCGTAGTTCAGTGGTAGAGCGCCAGATTGTGGATCTGGTTGTCATGGGTTCAAGTCCCATCGGGCACAGCGCGCCTGTGGCTCAGCTGGATAGAGCAACGGACTTCGAATCCGTAGGTCGCACGTTCGAATCGTGTCAGGCGCATTTGGGCCATTAGCTCAGCTGGTAGAGCAACAGACTCTTAATCTGTGGGTCGAAGGTTCGATCCCTTCATGGCTCAGTCCTTTTGCTTATGTACGGCGATTATTCTCATTATTGCGAAATTCTCGGCGTCGAACCTTCGGCGAATCTGACTCAGATAAAAAGTGCTTTCAGAAAAAAGGCGAAATTACATCATCCCGATACTGCGTCCGGTGAAAATGAAAAGGCCGAATTCAATAAAATTCTCGATGCTTACCGTAATTTGGTGAAAATTTTCAGTCAACGGGTTTTCGACTCACCTCTTTTCAACGATCTTCGTAAGAATGAAGAATCCTTCGATTACAGAAAATGGCTTTGCGAACAGGACGACGACCGCAGCATGGCAAAATTGGTTATTTTCGATTTATTCAACGAACGCATTGAGGATTCCTGCAAAGAATATACGGAACATTCCCGTGGTCACCGAAATTTTTCATTGAAAAACTACTTTCCCCGAGAAGATTTTATGGACTACGGTTTTGTTCTGGCCGAAGAACTCTATTTTCGCGAACACTATTACGATGCCTTTTTGATTTTAGCGGACATTATTCGCTTGGAAAATGAAAAACCCTATTTTCGATACTTTTTTTCCGAAGTAATAAGCATAACACGGAAAATTCTCCGAAGCAAACTTGAAGAATCCGGAAATTATGAATTGGCACTGGATGCCTGGGAAGATGCTTTGGATTTGGCTTTTCCGCCGGAAGATGACATTTTTTTCTTGACAAAAATAAGCGAGGCATATTACAATATGGGTGATTTTTATAAGGCACAAGCGTGCAAAAATGAGATCACCCGATTGTTAGGGGGCAAACTATGATAATTTTGAAAAATTCAACCCAAATTGACGGAATAAGAAAATCCTGCAAACTTTTGGCAAAACTTTTCGACGAGGTTTTACCGCAAATACATGAAGGAATGACAACTCTGGAATTGAACGCCCTGTGTCACAATTTTATGAAGCAACACAATGGACGCCCGGCCTGGTTTTTGGCAGACTTCGACTACGCTGCCTGTATTTCCGTAAATGAAGAAGTTATCCACGGCATTCCTTCGAAAAAGCGGATTCTACGCAACGGCGATTTGGTTTCCTTGGATGTGGGAATTGATTTGGACGGTTTTATCAGCGACAGTTCCCACACGGTAAAAATCGGTAATGTGTCGCCCGAAAAAGAGAGACTCATGAAGGTAACGGAAGAATGCCTGTATGCGGGAATTGCCGCCTGTAAAGCGGGAAATCGCATAAATGATATTTCCAAAGCCGTATACGAAGTGGCCCACAAAGCCGGCTTCGGTGTGGTCCGTGACTATTCCGGTCACGGCGTTGGAATCCACGTTCACGAAGATCCCCGAGTGCCGAATTTTCCCTCCCTGGGATCAAACCCTCGTATTCAGGAAGGAATGGTTTTGGCCATTGAACCCATGATTACATTGGGGAAAGGCGATGTGTATGAAGGTGACGACGGCTGGACCGTAATTACCTGCGACGGAAGCACAGCCTGCCACTTTGAACATACTGTGGCGGTTTTTCGCGATCACACGGAAATTCTCACCAAATTGGACTGATT
>JAFNZQ010000267.1 GCA_017382775.1 Spirochaetaceae bacterium | reverse complement strand
TCTCCGGAAATTAGTTTCGAAAAGGATGCATCACAACCGAACTGTGTCGCCAAAAAAAGGCATTTTTCGTTCACCTTGGAAATATCATTTTCTGCCAAGGCAATATTGAGAGCATCAAAAGTTTCTTTATCAATAAAGTCCATATTAACCATATTCGTATTTTAATTTTTTTTTTTATTTAAGTCAAGGGGCTTTCCATGAAAAGTCTATTTTTTTTCCCACGGATGTATCGGTTCAGTTATCTAACTCCGCCTTGTCCAATACCTTCCAATTTTTTTCGTCGAAAATATTGTCCTTCACCAAATACGCTCCTAAAATATCGTATTTGGTGGATTTATCACCAAAAATCTCGCCAACCCATTTTATAACCCTAACGCCATTTTCCTTATTGGCAGTAAAAACTTTTCCGGTAAAGGGATTTTTATCGGAAACAGGCAAATCCTTTTTCGCTAAAAACAGGGTATCCGCATTGGTCATGAAGGAATTATCGTATTTTACCTGTCCGTGACAATCAAAATCCTTCACTAACAAAATCGGATTATGGTCCGGAATAGGCACAGGATAAGAATAGGTCTTAAAATCGTCGCAGTTCCAGTCATGATCCGCCACAATGATGATTCGGGTGTTGTCGTAGACATCTTTCTCCCGCAGAAAATCGAAATAATCGCACAACTTAATATATGCAGCCATGTTAATCTGAAAATGATCCTCTTCATCATTGTTAATTTCATCACCGCCCTTGGGAATTTCGTAATTTTTAGTAAGAAGGACTCTCTCGTGTGCCGTGTCATTTCCCAAAAACGTGAATGTGGGCCGGTTTTCTTCAAGAGATGTTATTTTAGGCAACAAAGAAAGCGTAGAATAATGAGAAATAAAAGAATGCAGATAACCAAACCCCACTCCCACCTTTTTACGAGAGCCCCATCCCAAATCACTGAAGAAATAAAATCCGTTTTCGTATAAAATATCTCGCAATGGCGGATAGACAGCTTCCAGCAAAACAAAGGCTTGCATATTTCGTCCGCAGAGAAAGGAAAAGTCTTCCGGCTTAAAATCCGATGAAATGTATCCGTTGTAGCGTCCAACCAAAGTTTCCGCTTTAATTTCGGGATAGGCCTCAAAGGCGGATAAGTCTCCGGAATAATTGAACTCTGCAACCACCGGAGGATCGAAAACTCTTGCAGAAAAACCGGCCTCGGAAAAAAGCCGTGGCATAACAAGGGTTGCTTCATTGTGCTTGTCGCGAAGAAGTTCCGCATCCCGTTTGTTCATCTCAAAGGGAGTGTATTCATAACCACCCATCATTGCCGAAGAACCGGTTCGCGTATTTACGCCTTGGGACACCGTATTGGGATAGTAGGTAAAGCCGTCAAAACGCTCGGCCAATTCCGGCTTGGTTTTCACAATATAATCGAAAAAAGAACTGAATGCTCTGTCTAAAAACACCACCAACACGTTTTTTTCGGTTTTACTCAAATGAATCACCGGCGACAAACCGGCATCCCTATCCTGTTTTTCACTTTGTATCTTCGCAAATTCCCCATGTTCCTTGTTGATTTTACCGAGGTTTTTTCCGCTGACAAAGATTAATCCTCCGGCCAAAACGAAAAACAGCAAATAAGGCGGAAGCACATTTTTGAATTTAACCATCACCGACAAGGCCGTCACTGCCACACAGGCAACAACCACAGGCAAAACCACGAAAAAGGCATTGTAAATACGTAAATTCTTCTCGATATCAAAAAGCACCGACAAATTTCCGTAATCGTGGGCAAAAATTGTGGCGTTAAGTAAGGCACAAAGGGATAAAACCGGCATTAAAATCGATAAAACCTTTTTCACTCGCAAACCAAAAAGCAGATAAATCATGGTCGGCCAAAATACGCACAGTCCAAAATAATAAAAGCCGCATTCTTTGACGTAATAAACAGGATTGGCCACATTTCCGATAAAGGAAAACTCTTCGGGGGATGTGGCCACCACAGCCGATGGAAGATACCAGCCCAGCAAAAAGTACAAGGCCGCCACACCGGATGCAAAAAGTAACGTCCGAAAGGTTTTATCGTTTAGACCGGAAAAAATATTCGCCACAGGAACTTTTTTCAAAGCAATTTTCGCACCCTTCAACAGCAAAGGCGAAAGACAGAACAAAATCGTAAAAGCATAAATTATCATTCGTCGTTGCGAATTGAAAAGGCCTTCCACGTATGAATAACCGCTTACAGCCACCAAAATCGCACAAATTGACACAAAAAGTATTCGAAGTGGATGACGAAACTTCATCACAACATTTTTGCACAGTGAAAATATGTTGTTCAAAATCCAGTAGATAACCAGCCCCGACGGCGAATTGTACAATAAAACCAAAAACAATGCGGCCATGGCGTACAACTGTGCCTTTTCCTTAAATGGCGCTCCCTTAGTGTAAATCGCCCCGGACACCACATTTATGGCGGTCATAATAATGGGCAAAACATTCACCGTAAAATCACCTAATTTGAAAAGCCCGTCCGCCGACCCTAAATCTTTGAATATCCAAAAGGAACTTCCCTGCAAAATATCGCAATGGGACAAAAAATGATAGGCCGCTATGAAAAACGGTAATTCGATCAATATCGGCAATGTGCCGCGAATAACGTAAAGTGTGTGATAATTGTTTTGGCGATAATAGGCATTCAAAACCATGAACCGTTCGTCGCCTTTGAACGCAGCCTTTATGCGATTAACACGCGGTAAAAGCCGATTTTGCAAATTCCGTTCCCGAAGTTGCAGTGCGTCGGCAATGGCATATAAAGGTAGGGCGAGAAAATTGATCGCAATGCTCACTCCGGCAATGCTTCCCATTATTCCCAACCGGTCAAACTTGGTATAAAGCAAGGCAAAAACGAAGTCCACAATGCGTTCTATTGGCAAAATTACAACAGTGTACAAAAAATCCATTCTAATAAATTATATCACAGAAAGGCTTTTTTGTCAAGGGGGTGTACAAACCTTAACCAAGATTTTTTCGAATGCGAGCCGCAAAAATCGGTCCGCGACCATGGGAAAAATCCGGTAAAATGTGAATACCCAATTGGGTGTTTTCGTAGGGAATGGGAACTTCATCCGGTGTTATGGAAAAAATTTCCGCATTTTTGTGTTTTTTCAACAGAGAGGCCACAACGTTGTCGTTTTCCGCAGGCGACAAGGCACAGGTGGAATAAAGTAAAATTCCGCCGGGTTTTAATGACAAAAAGGCGGAAAAAAGCAAAGATTTTTGTGTAAAAGCCAGGCTTTTAATGCGGTTTGGTGACCAAAGTTGCAAATGTTCCGGAGACAAAAGAACGTGCCTTTCCGACGAACAGGGCGCATCCAGTAAAATGCGATCGGCGGTTTCGCCCCGTTTAAACCACAAAGAAC
>JAFNZQ010000266.1 GCA_017382775.1 Spirochaetaceae bacterium | reverse complement strand
GTCAGCCAAAGACATGGCTAAAATCGGCCTTCTGTGTTTAAACAACGGAAATTATAACGATAAACAAATTATTTCACCACAATGGCTAAAAGAAATGACAACATTCAAAGAAGTTGAAAATACCAATTTTCGAGGAATGGAATACGGTTATTTGTGGTGGGGAATTGATAAGGAAAAAGGAATTTACGCAGCAATAGGAAATAGTGGAAATGTTATTTATATTAACCCTGAAAAGAACATTGTAATATCAGTTGCATCATATTTTAAACCCACTGTTTTTGATAGAGTTGATTTTATCAAAGAATACATTGAACCTTTTATTGGCGAATAAGATTTTAATTTATAAAGAAATCCGATCCGGGGGAACGAAGTTGAAAAAACACATTGCAAATGCCATAACAGGTTCTCGGATTTTGTGCAGCATTCTAATGTTGCTTTTCCCTGCCTCTTCGCTACAATTTTATATCTTATACCTTTTTTGCGGATTTAGTGATATGATAGACGGAACCATCGCAAGAAAGACAAATTCGGCAAGCGAATTTGGGTCACGATTGGATTCAGTTGCCGACTTCCTATTCGTAGTTGTATCTTTGGTTAAATTTTTACCGTTGATTCACATTCCAAAATGGTTGTGGGTATGGATTGCCGCAATCGCAATTATTAAAATCAGCCATGTTGCGTGGGGACTAATCCGCAAGAAAATGTTTATGTCATTACATACAGTTATGAATAAAATCACGGGTGCGTTGTTGTTTTTTTTGCCATTGACGCTGCAATTCGTTGAATTAAAATACAGTTCCGCAGTGGTCTGCTCGATGGCAACAATTTCGGCAATTCAAGAAGGTTTTTTATTGCAAAGGGAAGGAAAAGGTAACTAGGGGAATTTTTTGGTTTTTTGGGCGTTCCCCCTTGCGTAGCAAGGGGGCGGGCTGCCTACGGGCTTCCCTTGCGGTCGGTCTCGTCGCGTTGCGACGAGACTGCTACGCACCCTCCGGAGCCCTAACGCAGGTTGCAAACAAGATTTCAGTTCAAATCGGTACTATCTTCCCTAAAAACTTATCAAACCGTATACTAAATCATACATCACTGTATACTTTTTTACACAAACTGTATATAAAAGTATACAGTTTTGAAAGTTTTCAAATTTCGCCACCGATTGGTGGGTAATTTCCTTTACTTAATCAACAGTTCTGCAATCTGAATGGCATTGGTGGCAGCACCCTTGCGAACCTGGTCGCCGCAGCACCACAGGCACAATCCCTTGTCATCGGTAAGGTCCGGACGAATGCGGCCCACGTACACAATGTCCTGTCCGCTGGTATCCAAAGGCATGGGATATTCCTTTTTGGCCAAATCGTCAACCAATTTGCATCCGGGAGCCTTAGCAATCACCTCACGGGCCTGCTCCACGGTTACGGGCACATCAAAATGGCAAGATACGGAAACGGAGTGACTGCGAACAACGGGAACACGGACGCAGGTACATGACACTTTTAACTCCGGCACATGCATAATTTTTCGGCCCTCGTTCTGCATTTTCATTTCTTCGGAGGTGTATCCTTCAAAGGCCTCTCCACCAATTTGAGGAATAACATTGTATGCAATCTGGTGAGAGAAAACCTTTGGTTCGTAGGTTTCACCCTTTCGTAGGGCTTCCACCTCTTCCATCAATTCAATGGGACCGCCTGCACCTGCACCGGAAACGGCCTGGTAGGAGGATGCTGTCATTGTTCGTATGGGGGCGATGGAGTTAAGAGCATTAACAGCGGTTATGGTGATAATGGTGGTACAATTGGGGTTGGAGATAATTCCCTTGTGGCCCTTTACATCTTCGGCATTGACTTCGGGAACAATCAAAGGAACATCAGGGTCCATACGGAAAGCTGAGGAATTATCAACAAACACAGCCCCGGCCTTGACAATGGCGGGAGCGAACTGTTTGGCAATGTCGTTTTCGGCAGCACCCAGTACTATGTCCACACCCTCGAAAGCCTCATCGCAGGCAAGTTGGATGGTCACATCTTCCCCTCGGAACTTTAAGGTTTCCCCCGCACTGCGAGTACTGGCCAGGGGAACCAACTTTCCGACGGGAAAGTTTCGTTCCTGCAAAATATTAATCATTTCTTGTCCCACGGCGCCGGTTGCGCCCAAAACCGCAACAGTATAATTTTTCATTAAAAATACCTCCTTACTTTATAAAACTATTGTACAAGACTCGAATGGCATTATCGAAATCCTTGTTGTCCACACCGAAGATGATGTTCAACTCATCGGGGCCTTGGGTAATCATACGAATGTTAATTCCGGCCTCTCCCAGTGCGGCGAAAATTTTTCCGGAAACACCGGGTCGGAACACCATTTGATGACCAACTGCGGTGATAACGGCAATCTGATCGTGAACGGTGATGTTGTCCGGTGCGATATCCTGCTGGATATCAGCCAGGATGGCGTATAGATGTGGGCTAAGCTTATCGGTGGGAATTGCCAAAGAAACGTTGTCCATTCCGTTGGGAACGAATTCCACGGATATGTTGTGTTTTTCCATAACCAGCAAAATCCGACGGAGAATACCAACCTCTTTGGTAAGTCCTCTCTTGAAAACAGTAATTATGGAAAAATTCTTTTTGCCGGCAATTCCGGTGATGATTCGGTTGGTGTCAATTTCGGTGTCGAAATCCTTGCAAATCATAGTTCCGGGATCTTCGGGGGCGTTGGTGTTGCGGATATTCAGCGGAATGTTCTTTTCACGCACGGGATAGATGGCGTCTTCGTGAAGCACATTGGCGCCGGCATAGGCCAACTCGCGGAGTTCTTCGTAAGTAATTTCGGCAATGGGGCGGGAATTTTCCACAATTCGAGGATCTGCCATCAGAATACCGGAAACGTCGGTCCAGTTCTCGTATACATCGGCATCCAACGCGGCAGCGGCCAAGGAACCGGTAATATCGCTGCCACCACGGGAGAATGTGCGGATACTTCCGTCGGGCATCACTCCGTAGAAACCGGGAATGACAATACCTTTGCAGTTTTTGGCCTTTTCTTTCAAGGCTGCGTAGGTCTTTTCGGTGTCAACCTTGCCATCAATGGTGAAATACACCCATTGGGAAGCATCCACGAAATCAAATCCCAAAAAAGCGGCC
This sequence comes from Spirochaetaceae bacterium, assembly GCA_017382775.1. GTDB lineage: Bacteria > Spirochaetota > Spirochaetia > Treponematales > Treponemataceae > RGIG268. Next base: position 4,691 of record JAFNZQ010000266.1, on the reverse strand, counting down.
ATCAACTTGGCGGAGAAATATTCGCCACGGCTGGCCATTTCATCCTTGGAAACCTGTTTGGCATCCAGTCGAGACTTCAATTCGGCAAATTCACTTTCCAAATCCATCTGAATACCCAGTTTTTCTCGAATCTCAATATACCGTGATGTAATTGTCTCATAGATGGGATCGCAGGGCACTCCGTACTGAATGTGAGCGTGACAGAGATACAGCAAATCAGTGATTTTGTGATCCTTGGAAAATCGTTTTCCGGCGGCGGAAACCACCACTACACGACGTTCAGGATCGGCAGTCACAATGTCTCGTACCTTTTCGTATTGGCCGGCGTCTGCCATGGATGATCCGCCGAATTTGGTAACTTTTAACATACTTTCTTCCTTATAATTATATTATTCTGCTAATGCAGCGATAAATGCCTCGGGATGGTTTTTCAACCATACGTGCATGGCTTCCACGGAAATAGGCTTGCTGATAATGGCAGTCCCCCAAGTTTCTGCGGTGTTTTCTTCCAACCATGAGTCCTTTTCGCCTCGAACATAGTAGCGCATAAAGTCGGTATTTTCCGCCTTGACTTTTTCTCCACAGGGACTGTAAAATCCCTTATCCAAAAGCACATCGGCGCAGTCCTGCACCACATTATATGCAGTGGGATAACGGCCTGCACCTTGGCCGTAGAAACTCATTCGGCCGGAAGCAGAACCGACAAAAGTAATGAGGTTGTAGTTAGCGGGAACAGCGGATTCCGGCTCGCCAAATTTTACCAATGTGGGCTGGACATAGGCACTGACCTTGCCCTTTGTGAACATTCCGGTAGAAATCAGTTTGCAGACCAAACCATGGGCTTTGAAATTTTCTACATCGGTTGCCTGTATGCGACTGATGCCGGCAACGGGAACGGTGGCGGAGTCCAAACAAATTCCGAATGCCACATTGGAAGACAAAATCGCCTTGTGCCAAGTATCGATACCTTCCACATCGGTGGTGGGATCAGCCTCGGCGTAACCCAATTCCTGGGCTTGCTTCAACGCATTAGTGTAATCAAAACCCAAACGGGTCATGGAATCGAGGATGTAGTTGCAGGTACCGTTCATAATTCCGCCCACCTTTTCAATGGTCTGTATCCTGCGGGCACGCTCCAACTCGCTAAGCCAGCCGATACCGCCACCGACAGCTGCGGTACAACGGAAACAAAGGCCCTTTTCCTTTGCAAGGGGAATCAATTCGTCATAGAAAGTGGCGACCAAGGCTTTGTTGGCAGTGACAACGTTTTTACCGGCCTCGATGGCGGCCTTGACAAACTCATAAGCCGGATGCAGACCGCCAATGGCTTCCACAACGGTATCGATGTCGGAATCATTCAGAATATCGTTGAAATCCTTTGTTACCTGCACGCCCGGTAGAGACACATCTTTTCGGCACAAAACCTTGACAACGGACATATCCTCACGTGAGGCAATCAAGTCGTAGACACCTTGGCCTACAACACCAAAACCAAGTAATCCAATCTTCATTTTTTTATCTCCCGGATAATTTTCTTGGATATCGTAAGTTTTTACATAATGGTGCTTGCTTTTTCCTGAAAATGAGTATATCATATATTCTATATAATTACAAGTACTTTAGATAATTGCAGGCATTTAATAAATTTTTTGTCGCTTTTGTACAAAATGCGGATAGGAGAGAACTATGCGATATCATTCCACAAGAAACGGAAAAAATTTTGTAGACAGTGCCCATGCGGTGCTGACCGGATTAGCCCTTGACGGCGGATTGTACGTTCCGGAAAAATTGCCTCAAATTGACGTTGCAGGCTGTCTACAAGAAAATACCATGGAGATGGCAACCGGGATTATCGGTGCCTTTCTGCCGGAAATTCCGAATATGAAAAAATTGGTTGATCGAGCCTATAAGGGAAAGTTCCAAACGGAAGAGTTGACTCCCACGGTGGATACCGGTAAATTTACAGTACTGGAATTGTTCCGTGGCCCCACATCGGCCTTTAAGGATGTGGCCCTTTGTATGCTTCCTCAATTGCTCACCGCAGCCCGTGAGGTCAAGGGAATGAATGAGGATGTGCTGATTCTCACCGCAACCTCCGGCGATACCGGCAAGGCCGCCCTGGCAGGTTTTGCAAATGTGCCCGGGGTAAAAATCTGCGTGTTTTATCCCGATGGCGGCGTGTCTGCAATCCAACGGGCACAGATGGTGACACAAGAGGGCAATAACGTGGCTGTGTGCGCAGTAAAAGGCAATTTTGATGATGCCCAAACCGGAGTGAAAAACATCTTCGCTGCCGGGGAAAATGGTAGACTTCCCGGTGGGAATCGCCTGTGCCTATCCACTGCCAATTCAATCAACATCGGCCGTTTGGCACCGCAGGTCACTTACTATTTCAAAGCCTACGCAGATTTGCTCCGTCGTGGCCAAATCCAAATGGGCGATACCGTGAACTTCTGCGTTCCCACCGGTAATTTCGGAGACATTTTGGCCGGCTGGCTGGCAAAGAAACTGGGATTGCCCGTGGGCAAACTGATTTGCGCATCCAATGCCAACAACGTACTCACCGATTTTATTCAGACCGGAACCTATGATCGCCGCCGTCCTCTCCACAAAACCCTTTCCCCGTCAATGGATATTTTGGTCTCTTCCAATTTGGAACGGCTGCTGTATTTCCTGTCCGAAGATACGGAACTGGTTTCGAAACTGATGAATCAACTGAATACAGATGGCAACTATACCGTCCCCGCAAACCTGAAAGCGGCCATTATCGAAGAATTCCATGCCGGCTTCTGCGATGATGTGGGAGCTCAAACTGCCATTGCCAATGTTTTCAAGGAACATAATTATCTTTGCGACACCCATACCGCCACTGCATGGGCGGTGGCAGAAAATTATGTGAACCAAACCGGCGACAGTCGACCCATGGTGGTTTTGTCCACCGCATCGGCCTATAAGTTTCCCGGCTCAGTGCTTTCTGCCTTGGAACCGCTGTCCGACAATGACGAATTTGCCCAAATGGATCGCCTGGCAAAACTCACCGGATGGCCCATTCCAAGAAACCTTTCCGATTTGCAGACGAAGAAAGAGTTGCACACCGATGTAATTGAAAAAGAGGCAATGCTTCAATTTGTTATGTCCCTATAACGAGGACAAGGGAAAATGAGGTTTCGTTTTTTTTGGGCGTTCCCCTTTGCTGCGCAAAGGGTCGGGCTACCTACGGGCTCCGTTTCACTTCGGTCTCGTTGCTGCGCACCGAGACTGCTTCGCACCCTCCGGAGCCCTAACGCAGGTCGCAAACAGAATTTCATCGGGAATCGGTACTATCTCCCCTAAAAAAACTTATCAAACCGTATACTAAATCATACACATCTGTATACTTTTGTGTACGGTGCTGTATACAAAAGTATACAGATACAAAAGTATACGGAGACAATAGTATACGGTTGCGGTTTTTCCGTCTGTTTTTAATAACCAAATTCCAAACCTTTAAGTGTTTTTTACAATTGCGTAGGAAAAATTCAGTCTACATGTTGACTAAATTTTTCCTAATTCTCTTGACTTCCGCTAAAAAATATGTTATAATAGAAACATAAAATGTCTACATGTAGACTAAAAATGGATTGGATGATATGGAAATTAAAAGAGATTTATATTTAAATAGGCTAATCAAACGAAAGCACAATGGCCTGGTTAAAGTAATAACCGGAATTCGAAGATGCGGAAAATCTTATTTGCTTTTTAATTTATATCACGCCCATTTGATTCAAAAAGGCGTAAAAGCAGATCATCTTATAGAAATTGCCCTTGATGATATTATCAATGATGAGTTGAGAGAACCCAAAGTTTTGTATAATCACATTAGGGAACAAATTAAAGACGGCTCTCAATATTACCTGTTTCTTGATGAAATACAACTTGTGGACAATTTTTCGGACTTAGTCAACGGTCTTTCCCACATTGGGAATCTTGATGTGTATGTGACCGGAAGCAATTCCAAATTTTTGTCAAGCGATATTCTTACCGAGTTCAGAGGCAGAGGCGACGAAATCCGTGTTAGGCCTTTGTCCTTTTCGGAATTCTGTTCTGTATATGATGGTAGCGTCCGGCAAGCTTGGAAAGATTATTATACCTACGGCGGACTTCCTTTGATTTTAATGCGTGATGATGACGAAATGAAGTCGGAATACTTGATTGCACAATTACAGAAAGTTTATATCAGCGATATTGTTGAGCGTAATCGTATAAAAAACGAAAGTGAACTTGAAGATCTTGTGAACATACTTGCATCTTCGGTGGGTTCTCTCACCAATCCCTCTAAACTTGCAAAAACTTTCAAAAGCATGAAAAACAGTGATATAACCCAAAAAACAATAGCAAAATATCTCGAACACCTTACCGAGGCTTTTCTTGTGGATAAAGCCAAAAGATATGACGTTAAGGGTAAAAAATATATTGAAACTCCCTCAAAATATTATTTCACCGATGTTGGCATAAGGAATGCGCAACTCAATTTCAGACAGCAGGAAGAAAACCATATTATGGAAAACATAATATTTAACGAGCTTAAAACAAGAGGCTATCGTGTTGATGTGGGTGTTGTGGAAATTACCGAAACAAATGGGGAAGGCAAAAGGGTTCAGAAAGGGCTTGAAATAGATTTCATTGCAACAAAAAGCAACAATAAATACTAC
>JAFNZQ010000265.1 GCA_017382775.1 Spirochaetaceae bacterium | reverse complement strand
TGAGGTGCTACTTTCAAATACTGCAAGCATGTTGACAACCAATATTGTGTTTTTACCTGTTTTTATGATAAACGGCGTTGTCTCCGAACTTTTCGCAGACATGGCGATTTCCATAATTGCTGCAATAACTTTTTCCGCAGTGGCATCATTCACCCTTTTGCCCGCATTGTTTTCCATTATTGATAAGAAAACCTTCAACACTCCAACAGAAAGTCCCCTTCTGATTTCATTAAAAAAGGGCTACGGCAGGGTTCTCCACAAGGTCTTTGATTTCCACCTTTTCGCTCCCACAGCCTTATTGGGGTGCTGCCTTTTGGGAATACTGATTTTTACCCTTTTGCCCAAGGAATTTATGGAACGGGGAAAGTCCAAAAGTGTGGAAATTGAAATAAAATTTCCGGCCAATTCATCTTTGGAAGCAATGATGAAAAAATGCGGATTTTTATATGAAAAACTTAATTCGCCGTATTTGGAAAATATCAATTTTGAGTGCGAATTTAAAAAAACCGATGCCGGCCACTTATCCGATTATGCATTTCGGCGGGAAAATGTTCGTTTGTATTTCAATGTTGTGGGTAAAAATTCCAAAGATGTACTTGCAATGACGGAAAAAATTTTTCGTGAAGAAAACTTGTCCCATACCGTTTTGGAAGAGAAGGACTTTTTGAGTTCCCTTTTGGACTTTCCTGATTTTTCCGTAATTGTATTCGGAAATGATGAAAAAACTTCCCGTTCAAACGCCTTGAAGTGTGCTTCCGACGGTGTAATTATCCCCGATGAAACCTCAACAAATTATGTTTTTAATCCCAACAGAATTTTCATGACCAGACTGAATTTAGATAATAGTTTTTCCGCAACCACTATTCGTCCATTAACTGAGGGAATCGAAATAACCCCATTTTATGAAAACTCTGTGCAAATCCCAATGAAGGTGGAATTAGCGGAAAAACCCGAAAACGGGAATCGTTTGGAAAACTTTTTTGCAAAAGTGAATGAGGAAATCTCTTTGCCAATAAAATTTTTGGGAGATATTTCCACCACAACCAATGAAAACATTTTGTATCGTTTCAATCAAAAGGACGGAAGACTTATTTCTGAAAAAAACTTTATTCCCCAAACCGGTGTGGAATTTGCAAATTTAAAAAAGGACAATTTCGATGAATTACTCCGGGATTCAGCCTTTCTTTTAGTGGCGGTGATCGCATTCCTTTATCTAATCCTTGCAGCCCAGTTTGAATCCTTTTTGCTGCCTGTGCTTTTACTCCTTGCCATTCCTCCCGCATTTTTCGGTGCCTTTGCTTTTTTGTTTATTTCCGGAAAAACCGTAAATGTAAACGTGTGTATAGCACTAATTATTTTGTTCGGAACTTCGGTGAATAATTCCATTTTGTTGTACGAATCCTGCAAAAATTTGGTTAGTAGGGACAAAAAACAAATAATTTGTGCTTGCATGGAAAAATTTCGGGCAATTTTTGTCACAAACGCCACAAGTATCCTGGCCCTTTCTCCCTTTGCCTTTAATTTCACGGGAAACAACACCCAAAGTTCCTTGGCAATTTCCGTAATGGGAGGACTTATAACTTCCACATTGATAGTCCTACTGATAATTCCTCTGTTGTTTTCAAAAAATATTGGGAAAAAGGAGAGCCGGTGACAATATATCACAAACCCCACCTTTGTTCCTGCCTGGTTTTGATAATAACCGTTTTTGCCCTTATTCTTTCCAAGGATTTGGAAATCGGTCAAAGCTCCAATAATGCATTTTCTGCACTAACCGTGGAATTTGAATCCTTCGGTTTGGACAGTAAAGAAATGGAAAAACTTATTACGGAACCTTTCGAAAAAAAAATCCGGGCCTTGGACGGTGTTTTTGAAATTCGCAGCCTAGCCGAATATGGAAAATCCGTCACAACTTTGTATATGTTCAAATCTTCCGACATGGAAAATGCCTATTTGGAATTAAGTCACATTGTGGATGCATTCTATATGACATTACCGGATTTCGTCCAAAAACCACAAATATACACGTCGGCAGTGGATCAAAAACCTGTTTTCATGGTTTTCCTCTCATCAAAAACTTCTGATTTATCAACTCTACGGGATTATATTGAAAAAACATTGAAGAAAAAAATTGAAAGCGTGGACGGAATTTCCGAAGTGCAAATAAGCGGTGGTAGCGGTAGGGAAGTGAAGGTAAAATTCATGGGAGAAAGGCTTTATTCCCAAGGAATTGACGGAAACTTTTTGGCGCGAAACATACAAAATGGCAATTTTACCGAAAACGGTGGGAAAATTACAAATTCCGATGTGGAAATGCCGATTTTTTTCAACACCGGAATAAAAGAATTTACCGAATTTCATAAAATACCCATAAAATTGGGAGAAAACATACTGAATTTGGACAATATTTGCTCCGTGGAAATGGGAGGGGGAGAGAAGGATACCTTTGTCAGAATAAACGGAACGGAGGGAATTCTTTTGTCGGTAAAAGCCGGAGACAGCGGTAATACAATAAAAATAAGTCGGCAATGTAAGGAAATATTGACCACCTTGGATCTTGAATCCACGGAATTTACGATTTTAAAAGACGAAGGAGAAAGCTCAAAAAAAATAATCGGAAAGGTGATTTTTTCGGTTTTACAAAGCTTTTTTTTGGTAATTATCCTGTTGCCGCTATTTTTCCCCTCAATGAAAAAAATATTGCTCATATCCGCGGTAATTCCCTTTTCGGTGATATGCTGCGGAGG
>JAFNZQ010000026.1 GCA_017382775.1 Spirochaetaceae bacterium | reverse complement strand
ATCAGCATCAGCGGTTGGAGTGTCGATACCAATTCGGTAACGGCTTTGGATCCCACATGTACATCGGGTGCAACTTTATCCAATCCGGTTCCGAAAGGCGGCTGGTGAATTATCAAAATGGAGTTGGGAAAGGATTCACCTGCGGCAAGGTTGCGAAATTCGGCTAAATCGGAAATAAGGTCGTCTTCGTCCCGTTCGTTGGGTGTCTCTCCGGTGAATTTAAGACCGCCACCGGCACCGCAAAAGCAAAGTCCGTCGCGAAATACGGGAGATCCTTCCACGGAAATGTCGGCACTTTCCAAGGCTGTTTTGAAAGAAGGTTCGTCACAATTTCCGCAAACGGCAAAAACGTTTTCCGTTTGGTCAAGCAAGGCCTTTAAGGTGGGAATTGAAGTGTCCGGAGCCCCGAATTTTGCAAAATCGCCAGCACACAACACCAAATCAGTGGCTTTCAATTCCGGAGCCAATTTTTCAATTTCCGAAATGCCCGCGTGAAGGTCTGAAATAATTAAAAGTTTCATAGGATATTATAGCACATGGATAAAAAAAAATCAAGAAAAAAAGAAAAAAGGGAGAGAAAAAGAAATTATTTCTCGGTTTTTGGGAAACCCCAAAAACCGAAAATATATTACTCGATTACCAATTCGTCCGTGTCAAATTTAGCGGAAAAATCCATTGTGTTGGGAATAAGGTGCCAAGCCTTATTGCGTGCATCATCGGGCATGAAAAGGCGTGCTTGGTAAAAATCCGTACCTTTGTAGTAAACAACAACGTAGGGTTTTTGCCATTTGCTAATTCTTAACAAATTTGCTTTCCGAACAGAATTGTCTTCGGTGGGTTCGAACCATTTTTGTGGCAAATACATTTGTCGAGGCTTTAGTGTATCTGTGTACAATTTTACAACGATTCCCTTTTCGCTTCGGTAAATTCGTGTAACGGGATAGGTAACGAAGGTAAGTTCCGATTTCAAGGTTTCAATGGCAAACCCCGAAAACGCAAAAAGGACAAAACCGATAATACAAAACAACCTTTTCATAGTTATCTCCTAAATTTAGCTTTACTGTATATATATCGGCATAAAAAGGAGGAAACTTTAATGTTTTTTGAGAAAAAAAAGTTTTATCCGTAAAAGTCGCCAAAGGGATTAGAAGGAGAGTTTGGTTCCCACAAAAATTCCGAAGGGTTTTTCGGAGTTGGAAAGGGATTGATCAAACTCCGCGCCGAAAAAGTATTCGGTTCCCATTTCGTCCAAAAGACCAAGGCGTACTTTCCCGCGGAATTTAAAATTTCCGGGGTTAAATTTGAAAAAGTCCGTGAAAATGGCAAATTCCAACGAGGTATAAACAGAAGTAACCGTGGACATCATTTTTACGTAAAAATCAATGAAATCCCGTCTGAGGTGGCGGAAGTTTTCTCCGGTATATTCTTCGTGGTGATATTGGAAATAGGTGTCAAAATTGGGTTTTGCCCAACCGAATCGGAAAAGAACGTCAAAATTCGGAAATGTATGGGTTTTTAGAAGGTCGAAAAAGTAGCGTCCTTCCACAGCCATATAAAAGGCCTTCGCACCGGTTTGGAAACCCGCACCGAAGTTTAAGCCCACGGCACTTTGTTCCCAGCGGTAATTGTAAAGGCCACCGAACCAAATGGGGAAGAAGCGAGCAATTATGTAGTCCAAACGTGCCTGAACAGCATTGTAGCGATAATAGGGAAGGTCAGCAAGCACGGTGAATGTAAAATCGTCAAAAACCATTTCGGTGAAAGAAAAGGCAAAACCGAGGTGCATACTTTCATCGGAATAGTGATTAAAGTTGACGTTTGTTTCTATGGTGGCAGAGAAAGCCTTAACCGTAAAAAGAGAAAACAAAACAGTTACAAGAAAAATTTTTCGAAATCTCATAGTGTCATCCTGTAACCCAAATTAAATTCATATCCTTCGTGAAGAATATCCAACTGATTCAAACGCAATCGTGCCGCAACGTGGAAAAGGCCGTTAAACAGGCGAATTTTCAACACCGTTATAAGGGCGTAGTCGATGTCCAAAAGGGTGGTCAAGGAAGTGGATGCGGTCATAAAAACGTTGACTTCCAAATTGTTTTTTGTCAAAGAATTAAACATAAAACCGGCACTGGTTCCGAGGGGATTATCAACATACAAAAATTTGTTCTCTACTCCCGGTGGCATCCAGTACAGGGTCCAGTTTACGTCAAAGGGAAATTCGGCCTGGGGTGCTTCAAAGTGCATTCGGGGTTCAAAAAGGAAGAAAAATTGCTCGGGGGAAAGTGCCGGCATATCAGCCCTTTTTGAGAAAACAGCAAAATCGGTCAAACCGGCTTGCACCAAAACATTCGTTCCGGACCTGTCTCCGAAAAGAGTCATAATGCCGGCCCGAATAACAGCGGCTTCAAAGTCGCCGGTCGGCAATCTCAGGAAAACTTTTGTTCCCAAAGTTGAGTCGATAATAAGGTTATCCCAATATATGGCAAAGCGACCATCAATGCCGGCCTGTAAGCTATCACCCACTAATGCGGCATTTAGGTATCCT
>JAFNZQ010000264.1 GCA_017382775.1 Spirochaetaceae bacterium | reverse complement strand
GTCAAGACTTGCTTTCCTATGGATTTAACCCGGATACCACAGTCACCTGTCCCTACATAACCGATTTGGCCAGCCACGATCTTCCGCCGGATGAAGGCATTTTGAACCAATATAAAGAAAAAAAAGGCGCCAACATAATGTTTGCGGGCCGTGTTGTATCCCACAAACGTTTTGAGGACGTGATTAAAACCTTTTATTATTACAAAAATTTTGTGGACAAGGATGCACGACTCTTCCTTTGCGGAGGACTTTCCACCCCCAAATATTACGCCCAGTTGGCAGGTTTAATCCATGAATTGCAACTTCCCGACGTAATTTTTACCAATCACATAAAATTCCAAGAATTATTGGCCTATTACCGGTTGGCAGACGTTTTTGTTTGCATGAGTGAACACGAAGGATTTTGCGTTCCCTTGTTGGAAGCGATGTATTTTGATGTTCCCATTGTGGCTTATTCCGCCGCAGCCATTCCGGAAACCTTGGGTGGAGCGGGAATCCTTTTGAAAGAAAAGGATTTTATCGCAGCCAGCGAGGCCATTCGAAAATTGCAGGAAGACGGCGAATTCTGCCAAGGAATTATCGACGCCCAACGGAAACGGCTGAATGAACTATCCATGGATAAGACCATCGATGCATTTTTGAAGGTTTTTATTCCATTTATCCAAGGAGAAAAACGTGCCTGATTATGTGAAACGGGATTTTCCCGAATTAACGAAAATTCGCAACAGTGAATATAAAAAAATCATGAAAGAATACGGTGGAGCAAGTTTCAATCGCCGTGTACGAAGGGTTTTGGCGCGAGTTGCCAGAATGATAAGAAAAAAAATTCAAAGATAAAACTTTTTTATAGGATTTGATATGCCGGATTTAAAAAAAATTCGTAACATCGGAATAATGGCTCACATTGATGCGGGAAAAACCACAACCAGTGAACGCATTTTGTATTACACAGGGAAGATTCACAAAATCGGTGAGATTGACGACGGTGCCGCAACAATGGATTGGATGGCGCAGGAGCAGGAACGGGGAATTACCATTCAAAGTGCTGCAACAACCACTTATTGGAATGATTTTCAAATAAATTTGATTGACACACCCGGTCACGTGGATTTTACCGCCGAAGTGGAACGATCCTTGCGAGTGCTTGACGGTGCCGTGGCGGTTTTGTGTGCGGTGGGCGGCGTTCAGCCCCAAACGGAAACGGTTTGGCATCAGGCCGACAACTATAACGTGCCGCGAATTTGTTTTGTGAACAAAATGGATCGACTGGGTGCGGACTTTTTCGCAGTCTTGGATGATGTAAAAAACAAATTTTCCTGCGAAACCTTTCCGCTGCAAATTCCCATTGGAGCATCCAACACATTTGAAGGAATTATCGATTTACTTCGAATGCAAGAAATACGTTTCGATGCCGCCACCGATGGGGAAAAATTGATTTACAGCGAAATTGCTCCGGAACGACTGGATGAAGCCAAAATGTGGCGTGAAAAAATGATTGATGTACTTTCCGCCGAAAACGACGAAATTGCGGAACTATTCCTTTCGGAAGAAGAAATTCCGGTGGAAATGTTGCTGGCGGAGATTCGAAAGGGAACAATCGAACGTCGGTTCGTGCCCTTTTTGTGCGGTGCCTCTCGTCGCAACATTGGGGTGCAACCCTTGTTGGATGCAATAACGGAATTTTTGCCGGCTCCGGACGAAGTGGCGGCGGCAAAGGCCATTTCTTGCAAAAAAGGCGACGCCGTGGAAGTTCACTACGATGATAAAACGCCCTGCGGCCTTATTTTCAAAATCCAATACGACAAGGAAATGGGAATTTTAAGCTATGTGCGAATGTATTCCGGAAAAATCCGTGCCGGCGAACAGGTGTTCAATCCCGGAAAGAAAAAAAAGGATCGGGTAAATCGCATTTTGCGAATGCACGCCAACAAAAGCGAGGCAATGGACGTTATAGAAACCGGAGACATCGGTGTTTTCATCGGATTGAAGTTCGCTCAAACCGGAGACACGTTGTGCAGTGAAGGAAATCCCATTTTGCTGGAAAACATGAGTTTTCCGCAACCGGTAATCTCCGTGGCAATTGAAAGCGAAACCCTTTCTGACCGAGAAAAACTCAACGAAACATTGGAAATACTCAGCAAGGAAGATCCCACATTCACAGTGCGAGAAGACAGCGAGACCGGACAGGTTCTTATTTCGGGAATGGGCGAATTACACATTGATGTTTTAACGACACGCATCAAAGACGAATTTAAATTACCTTGCCGAATCGGTTCGCCCCATGTAACATATCGGGAATCCGTTTCCCAAGAGGCCACTCACACGGAGCGGTTCGAAAAAGTTATTGGCGGAAAGGAAAACGTGGCGGAATTATCCATTCGGATTTTGCCCCAAAACCAAGGGGATGGCAACATTTTCGTCAACAATGCCGATTGCCGCAATGTAAGCGAAGAAGTTTTGACCGCAATCAAGAACGGAATCGAAAATTCCTTTGCAGGCGGAATCAAATATGGATATCCCTGCACAGACATTCGGGTGGAACTGACCTCTGTCAAATTTGATGAAGACACGGCAACGCCATTTGCCTTCGAGGCCTGTGCCGTTGCGGCTTTCGATGCTGCTTGCGAAAAGGCAATTCCCACCGTTTTGGAACCAATAATGAACGTGGACATTACCTGCCCCAAGGAATTTGTGGGCGAGGCCGTCAGTTTGGTCACAATGCGAGGCGGAATGGTTTTGAGTATGGAGAGCAAGCCCACCACGGAATTGGTCCACACAAGAGCTCCCATGGTGAAAATGTTCGGATTTTCCACATCATTGCGATCCGTTACCCAGGGGCGAGCGAGTTTCAGCATGGAATTCAGCCATTTCGAACTAAAACCCGGCGGACTTTGATAGCACGAACAAACTCGAAGTATCTCATCTCACTATGACGTGGTGAACTATTCGAAAAATTCGAATAGTTCACCACGGCCGATGAAATCGCCACAGGCACCAAAACGGCCAATTATTCGAAAATTTCGAATAGTTCAACCACGGCCAACGAAATCGTCACAAACACCATAACGGCCAACTATTCGAAAAATTCGAATAGGTCGACCACGGCCGACGAACTCGTCACAAACACCATAACGGCCAACTATT
>JAFNZQ010000263.1 GCA_017382775.1 Spirochaetaceae bacterium | reverse complement strand
GACATTTCTTGTCCACAATGTGAGAAATGTATTCATCGCGGAAATGAGTCAATGTTGATATAACCGGGTTGGCAGCCGTCTGTCCCAAAGCACAAAGGGCGCCCACCTTAATTGTGGCAGCCAAGTCTTCCAAATCTTCCAAATCCTGCATGGTTCCGCGTCCATCGGTAATTTTTGTGAGCAATTCCAAAAGACGTTTCGTTCCCACACGACAAGGCGTACATTTTCCGCAGGACTCGTCGCAAATAAATTCCATGTAGAATTTTGCAACGTCAACCATACAGTTGTCTTCGTCCATAACGATGGCGCCACCGGAACCCATCATAGAACCCTTTGCAACCAAGTTGTCAAAGTCAATGACGGAATCCAAGTCTTTTTCGGTTAAACAACCGCCGGAAGGTCCACCGGTCTGGATGGCTTTGAATTTCTTTCCGTCGGGAATGCCACCGCCGATGTCGTAAACCAATTCGCGCAATGTTGTTCCCATGGGAATTTCCACAAGACCGACGTTGTTGATTTTTCCACCCAATGCGAACACTTTTGTTCCTTTGGAGGCTTCGGTTCCGTATTTTGCAAAGGCCTCGAAACCTTCACGCATAATGAACGGAACACAGGCTAAAGTTTCCACGTTGTTCACAATTGTGGGAGATTGCCACAAACCTTTTACCGCAGGGAAAGGCGGTCGTGGGCGAGGCATTCCTCGTTTACCCTCAATGGAGTTAAGAAGAGCGGTTTCCTCACCGCAAACGAAGGCACCGGCACCAAGGCGAATGTGTACGTTAAAGGAAAAGTCTGTTCCCAAAATGTTGTCACCTAAAAGGCCTGCTTCCTTAGCTTGGGCAATGGCAATTTTCAAACGACCGATTGCAATGGGGTACTCGGCACGAACATAGAAATATCCGTTTTGAGCACCGATGGCATATCCGGCGATTACCATACCTTCAATAACGGCCAAGGGGTTTCCTTCCAAAATTGATCGGTCCATGAATGCACCCGGATCGCCTTCGTCACCGTTACAAACAACGAATTTTTCCCCATCCGGTTGATCGGCAGCAAACATCCATTTTCGTCCTGTGGGGAAGCCACCGCCTCCTCGTCCACGCAAACCGGATTCCAAAATTTCTTCAATAACAGCTTTCCGTTCCATTTTGAGTGCTCGGGACAATCCCAAAAAGGCACCGGCACCAAGGGCTTCTTCAATGTTTTCCGGATCGATTACGCCGCATCCGTGAAGGGCAATTCGAACTTGTTTCTTGTAAAATTCGATATCGTCCTGTTTTTTAATGTGAGCCTTGGTTCTGGGATCAATGTATTCCAAACGTTCGATGGTTTCGCCGCGGACCAAATCTCTTTCCACAATTTCGTCCACATCATCGATTTTTACCAATCTGTAAAGGGTATCTTCGGGATAAATTTTTACGAAAGGACCTTGTGAACAAAAGCCAAAACAACCAACTTTGTTCACAGTAACACGGTCTGAAATTCCTTTTTCAATGATAAGTCTTTCAAATTCGCGCAAAATATCCATGGAGTTGGAGGAGATACAACCGGTTCCGCCGCAAATTACAACAGCCCGTTTGCCTTCCGTTCCCTGGACTTTGCTGTTAAAACGCTCGGCACAAATCGAGCACTTAGCGTTTAATTCTTCAAAATTAGTGATTTTTACCATATTTGTTAAGCCTCCATTTTACGGTATTCTGCGATGATACCGGGCACATCCGATATTTCCAACTTCGGATAAACCTTTCCGTTAATCATTACGGCGGGAGCAATTCCGCAAGCACCGATACAACGAAGGGCATCCAAGGTAAACAGTCCGTCATCGGTAGTTTCACCGGGGGCAATCCCCAAAATGTCGGAAAATTTGTCTATAATTTGTTGTGCACCTTTAACATAACAAGCGGTACCCAAACAGCAGCCGATAACGAATTTTCCCTTGGGTTTCAAAGAGAAAAAGGAATAAAACGTCACGACACCATAGATTTCGGCTACGGAAATGCCGGTTCTGCGAGAAACAATCTCCTGTACTTCCAGCGGAATATATCCGTACTCCTCCTGGATGGCAGACAAGATCATCATCAATGGAGTTCGCTCATCGATGAATCTGTCACAAATTTCTGTGATCTTCGCAACTGACGCGTCACTCAGGTGGACCATAAAACACTCCTTTACAAGAATTTACTACGAATTGAAACTTCGTACACTACCATTGTATCACAAAAAATCAAAAAAATCAAGTCCGAAATGGGAAAATATAAAATTTTTTTTTAAAATTGGGGGAAATCCCATTTTTTTCTTTACAAAATACAAAAAATATGGTATATTATATTTATCCTGACAATAAGTTTTGACTGCCGGAAAGGATGAACAATTTTTGTTTTGATGAAGCATCCTTCGCAAGGCGGGGATGCTTTTTTTTGAGGAGGTTTTATGGATTCAAGAGTGGCCGTGATGAGCATTATCGTGGAAAACGGAAATTCCGTTGAGCAAATCAATTCGCTGTTGCATGAATACAGTGAATACATTGTGGGACGAATGGGATTACCTTATCGAAAGCGTTCCGTGAACATTATCAGTATCGCAATGGATGCGCCACAAGACGTTATTTCCGCCCTTTCGGGAAAAATAGGCAATCTTCCGGGAGTGAGCGCAAAAACTGCCTATTCGGGAATCAGCTCGTAAATGCAAGATTATTTGACTTCCCTGGCAGATCGCCTTGCGACTCAACATCGGTTGCAACTTGATGAATACAGGGAACTCATCGACAGCCGCAACGAGGCCTTGGCGAAAAAACTGGCCGAATACGCCGTTATTGAGAGAAAAAAACATTACGGAAATCACATTTACGTCCGCGGACTGATTGAAATAAGCAATGTTTGCAAAAATGATTGCCTTTATTGCGGCATTCGTTGTTCAAACACAAATTGCAGTCGTTATCGTCTTTCTCCCGACGAAATTTTGGAATGTTGCCATGAAGGCTACAAATTGGGTTTCAGAACCTTTGTGTTGCAAGGCGGTGAAGATCCCTTTTTCAGTGACGACCTGCTTTGCTGCATTTTGGAAGAAATAAAAGGCTTGTATCCCGATTGTGCCGTAACCCTTTCCTTGGGGGAACGAAGCCGAGAAAGTTATGCACGACTAAAAGCGGCCGGGGCGGATCGATACCTTTTACGCCACGAAACGGCCACGGCGGCGCATTATGGACAACTGCATCCCGGGGAAATGTCCTTTAACAACCGGATTCGTTGCCTTAATGATTTGAAAGAGTTGGGATTTCAAACCGGTTGCGGTTTTATGGTGGGCTCCCCCTTTCAAACCACAATGCACTTGGCACGGGATTTGCAATTCGTGGAGGAATTTCAGCCACAAATGTGCGGAATCGGTCCCTTCATTCCCCATTGCGATACGCCTTTTGGGAATGAGGCTGCGGGAACGGCGGAACTTACCTGCTACTTGCTGTCGATTTTACGGTTGATACAGCCGAAATTGCTTTTACCGGCAACAACGGCCTTGGATTCCGTTTCGCCCCGAGGTCGCACAATGGGAATTTTGGCCGGGGCTAACGTGATTATGCCCAATTTGTCACCTCAATCGGTGCGGAAAAAGTACATGTTGTATAACAACAAGGCTACGGAGGGGCTGGAAGCGGCAGAATACAAAAAGGAACTTGATGCAGCCATGGCTTCCATCGGTTACGAAATAGTAACCCACCGAGGGGATGCAAAACAGTAGAGAACATAAGGAGGAAATTATGATAACGTACAATCCAAAATCATTGAAAGCCGAAGAATTTATAAACGACGGCGAAATCCGTGAAACTTTGGCCTATGCCGAAGCAAATAAGAATAATCTTCCTTTAATAGAAGAAATATTGGAAAAAGCCCGTCCGCAAAAAACCGAAACGGGATACGTTTGTGCCGGACTTACCCACCGAGAAGCCTCGGTTTTGCTGGCCTGTGACATTCCGGAAGTTACGGAAAAAATTTATTCCATTGCGGAAGAAATAAAACTGGCCTTTTACGGCAACCGAATCGTTATTTTTGCTCCCTTGTATCTTTCCAATTATTGCGTAAACGGCTGCGTTTATTGCCCTTATCACCTGAAAAACAAGCACATCCCCCGAAAAAAACTCACCCAAGAAGAAATTCGGGCGGAAGTAATTGCCTTGCAGGACATGGGACACAAAAGACTGGCTTTGGAAGCCGGGGAAGATCCGGTGAATAATCCCATCGAATACATTTTGGAATCAATAAAAACCATTTACAGCATTCACCACAAAAACGGTGACATCCGCCGTGTTAATGTGAACATTGCCGCAACCACGGTGGAAAACTATGCCAAATTGAAAGAGGCCGGAATCGGAACATACATTTTGTTCCAAGAAACCTATCACAAGGAAAGTTACCTGCAACTTCATCCCACAGGACCGAAACACGACTATGCCTATCACACGGAAGCCATGGATCGGGCCATGGACGGAGGGATTGACGACGTGGGACTGGGGGTTTTGTTCGGGCTGGAACTTTACAAATACGAGTTTGCCGGCCTTTTAATGCACGCCGAACATTTGGAAGCCGTCCACGGAGTGGGACCTCACACTATCAGCGTGCCACGATTAAAACGAGCCGACGACATCAATCCGGATGAATTTGACAACGGAATTGACGATGAAACCTTTGCGAAAATAACAGCCTGCATTCGGTTGGCCGTTCCCTACACGGGAATTATAATTTCCACAAGGGAAAGCGAGGCGGTTCGGGAAAAATTACTTAATTTGGGCGTTTCTCAAATTTCCGGCGGTTCCAGAACATCGGTGGGCGGATATGCCGGTTATTCCAACGAAGAACGCCCTCACGACACGGAACAATTCGACGTTTCCGATCAACGTACCTTGGACGAAATTGTTCGTTGGTTAATGAAAAACGGCCACATTCCATCATTTTGCACAGCCTGTTATCGAGAAGGTCGCACCGGAGACCGCTTCATGAGCCTGTGTAAAACCGGGCAAATTCTAAATTGTTGTCATCCCAACGCTTTGATGACTCTTACGGAATATTTGGAAGATTACGCCTCAGATGAAACAAAGAAAATCGGGGAAAAAATGGTGGAAGAAGAGCTGGAACGAATCCCCAGAGAAAAAACTCGCAACATCGCCAAGGAAAACATAAAAGACATTCGAAATTCCAATCGTCGGGATTTTCGTTTTTAGGAGGCACCAATGAGTTTAAACGCAACTCCTTCCGCCGAACGAGTGCATATAGGCTTTTTCGGAATGCGTAATGCGGGAAAATCCTCACTGGTAAACGCCGTAACGGGGCAAAACCTTTCTCTTGTTTCCCCCACAAAGGGAACAACCACAGATCCGGTGAAAAAAGCCATGGAAATTTTGCCCCTGGGACCGGTGGTGATAATTGACACACCCGGCCTTGACGATGAAGGCGATTTGGGAAAAATGCGGGTGGAAAGGGCGAAAGAAGTTTTGGACCAAGTGCAAATCGCGGTCCTTGTGGTGGACGCAACCAAAGGCCTTTCCCGTGAAGATGCCCTATTGGAAGCCGAGTTGGAAAAACGAAAAATTCCCCACATTGTGGCACACAACAAATGGGACCTTGCAGAAAACCCAAAACCGCTGTCAGAAAATGAAATTTACGTCAGTGCCGTCACCGGCCACGGAATTACCCAATTAAAGGAAAAACTGGCAGGTTTTGCCTCGAAAATAGGCAATTCCCGCCCTTTGATAAAGGATCTAATCGCCGAAAAGGACACGGTGGTTTTGGTAACGCCCATTGACGAATCCGCACCAAAAGGTCGCATCATTTTGCCCCAACAAATGGTTTTGAGAGAGATTTTAGACAGCAAGGCAATTGCCGTGGTGGCTCAGCCATCAGAGATT
>JAFNZQ010000262.1 GCA_017382775.1 Spirochaetaceae bacterium | reverse complement strand
ATTGGGTGGAACCATTTTTCAAAGAAGCATATTTTTCAAAATCGGTACGAATAATTTTTTCAGAAAACTCAATGGAATATTGTTCGTGAAATAAGATATTGTCGGATACATTCGTTTTGTGGCTCAATGGTTGAAATGACAAAAATTTGCAACCTATAATGACAAAAACGATAAGTACCGGTGACAGTTTTTTCATTCTTCCCCCTTAACTTTATTAACCTAAATTTCCACAACCAGTCCCTCTTGCAAATCGGCGGTGGGATTTTTTATAACTACGGAATTTTCATTCAGTTCATCGGTGAACCAGATTTTTCCTTCTTTCCTGTGGATGACATCCAGTTCCTTTTCAACCAAAATTTTATTTATAACGGTAAAGACGCGGTTGTTGTCTCCACCGGGAACAATACAATCTTCCGAAAGGGTTAAAAATTGACGTTGCTTGCCATTTGGTAGTACACATTTTGCGAACATTCCCGGTTTAATTAAATTATTTGAATTTGGCAATTCGGCTTTAACAGTAAAATTTCCGCTTTGGCTGTCAACCATGGGAGAAATTTCGGAAATTTTTGTTTCAAATTCTGAATTTATTGACTGAATGTAAATCTTAACATCGGAGCCTATTTTAAATCCGGTGATTTCGCTTTCCTGTATGGAAAAAATAGTTGTAACCGTATCTGTGTCAATCAATGTGAAAACCTTGCTGCTTTCACCCACATATTCGCCGGCTTCAAAATAATGGGCACCGACAATACCGCTTACCTTTGCTTTCAAAACCAATTCATCCATTAGTTTCTGATAGGAAATAACATTTTTTTCCGCATTTTCGTATGTAGCTTCCGCCGACATAACCATGGCATCTGCTGTTTCACAATTCAGTGAAATAATTTGTTTCTTAAATTCATCATAATCTTCCGCAGGAGTGATTCCCGCAGCTATTAAATCCTCATGCCGCAATCCCAACATGGAAATTTCAATTTCTTTACGCAAAATTTCCAAATCTTTGTGTAAATTTTCCAGATACAATTTTGAATTTTCAAATTCACTTTCGGAAATACCACCAATAGCAAAAAGTTGTTCATCTTCATAAAATTGATTAAGCAAATTGGAATATTCCGCCTCTTTTTGCTGTAATTTTATTTTACCGCTTTCTGCAGCGATAAGTCGACTTTCAATTTGCAAAACGGTCTCTCGGCGGCTTATTATGGCAGTTTTTAAACTTGCCTCCGCTGCTTCAACTTCATTTTGGGCTTGTTCCAACTGTAATTCAAATTGGATATTTCTCAACTTTGCCAGACTTTGGCCTTCATACACCCAGTCACCGTCTTTTACATAAATTTCATCCAAATTTCCGGACACAAGGGCACTAACATCGTGCTTTGTTTTATAGGACACGGTACCGAAAGTTTCAATGGGTGAATAAAATTCCCGCAACATTACTTTTTCCGAATTTACCTTATTCACAGTCTGTTTTATATCACCTTCGTCGCCGGATTTACACCCAAAAAAGTATAAAATGCAAATGCAAATATAAAATTTTCTCAAAATTTACTCCTTTAATTAAATCTCATAACCATTTAATTGTATTTTTAAATTTTTTCGAGCCAATAAAATTTGATTTTTTAATTCTTCAATTCTTATTTCACAATTTGCAAATTCAATTTGTGCATCCAATAAATCCAATTCTTTTATTTCACCATTTTTTGCACGAATTTCTTCGATGTTTAATTTTTTTTCCATGGCATTTAAAAGTTTTGTTTGAACATCCAAATCATCTATCAAATCATCGTGGGCGTAAAGGAGCCGGCGAAAATTCTCTTTCAAATTTTTTTCGCTTTCTGTAAGTTCCCACATACTTTGTTCAGTCTGTATCTTCGCAATACGTCTGTCCGATACAAATGTGGAGGATGGTAATACGGTTACATCCATATTTTCTCCGGTACCGTTAATACGCCCAATCTCCAAATTCATGGATGGCGAATAATTCATGGGAAAAATGTCATTATTCATGCTAAATATGAGTTTCACCATAAAAGATGGTTCGGTAAGTGGGAAAGCCTTTCCCGAAAAATCCATGGAACATTGCAGGCTGATGTTGGGCAAGGTTTGAATTAGGTTTAATCTCTCCATCTTCTTTTGATATTCAAAATTTATCCTTTGAGACTTTAAATCCAAGTTAGAATTTGCATAAATTAAATATAAATCCTCAAAATTTTCGCTTATTTTTTTGATAATTATTGTTTCGTTCATGCCGGTGTCTGAAATTTCCAATCCCATTTCCGGATTCATTCCGATATAATTTTTCAAATTACGATAACTTTCTTGCAAGTTCCGCCCAAATTTTTGTAAATCGAGATAAAGTTCCAAAACTGAAATTTCATAATCGAAAAAATCACTCCGGGTAATCTGCCCCAATTCATATTGTTTGGATAAAATATCCTTTCTTTTCAACGCATTTGAATAGACATTTTTCTTTATCTCAAGACTTTTCTTGTATAAAACCAATTCCCGAAACATTTCTTCAATTTTTAAGGCAAAATTTTCCACATTCTTTTCGTAATTTTGATATGCGAACAAAGCGTTTATTTTTGCCAATTCGTGTTCCAAAAATGTTTTCCCGCCATCGAAAATAAGTTGAGTTGCAGAAGCGTTTATGGACTTATTCCTCGTATCCGGAGCATACAGTGAAATATTATCATTTTGTGAATAACTTAACGTTATTGCCGGCAGAAAGGATCGAATATTCCATTTTTCCCGTTTCATACCTTCCAACGAAAGGATTTTTTGAAAATTTAAATCCTTTGAATTGGCTATGGCAAAACCAATAACCTCATCGGAGTTATTAAATATCAAAGGTTCACTTGAAAAAACTTTTCCCGGACAGATAAAAATCATAACGGTTAAAAAAATTTTAATAAGAATAAACTTCTCCTTAATTCGGCGATTCAATTTGACAATGTCAACTGAGGCAAATCCTGTTCTGTAGCTTCAATTATTTCTGTCTCATCCAAAATTTTCACAATCTTTTTGGCAATCTTATTCTGTTTTTCAGCATTTAAAATTGTACCTGCCCCCATATCGATGAAGGAAAATCTATGGAGGACTTTGCCTCCGGAATCCAGAAGTTCGCAGGATGTGTAAATTGAATTTTTATTAGTAACATCATGCAAAAAGGATCGCTGACTTACAGTGATGTCCAAAAAGAACTTTTGTTCTTCCATGGGGTTATAGGTCATAATGGTCACTATATCTTTTATCTGAGTGGCCACATCCTCCTGGATGGTAAAATCCACCCGGGCGAAAACATTTCGCACCAAAATGGGAATTTTCAACTCTGTTTTTTTCACAATTTTGGTGGTAGCACAGGCAGAAATCACAAAAATGAATGTCAAGATGATTACATTTTTCATTCGCTCTCCTTTTTTTCGGTCTCTTGGACCAGTTGATTTTCCATTTCATTTATTTCAGTGATATAGCGTGAGTTCAACGGCAATACGGCCTTTGCGCATATCAAATTCTCCAAAGCCGTTTTCTTATCATCCAATGCTAAACGAATTTTCGCATTTTCAAAGAAAACTTTCCAACTATCCCTGGCATAAACTTGGGCACTGTACAGAAACCCCAATTGGTCTTTTACGTTTTTTAATCCCGACGCATTTAATGCCGCCAAATAGTGAATCCGGTAATCGGAACCGTTAAAAACCAAATAATCTTTTATCACAGCTTCTGCCGCATCAAATTTTTTTTGCAAAATAAGACTCCGTATTAGGAAAATACCGGCATCGGTAAATTCAGGACATTTTTTTAAGCATTTACGAAAATATTTTTCAGCTTCGTAAAAATTGTTATCCATAAAATGCACTTTTCCTCTCAAAAAATTTACCTGCAAGCTGTCATAATTATTTTTTTCAGCACTTGCAAGATAGTCCAAGGATGCTTCAAAATCCTTGGCGGCATAACTGTTTTGTGCAGACAGGAAATAACTTTTCCCCATTGCAGCATCTCCGCATGACAGTGAAACAGCACACATTATTAAAATCAATATAATTTGCAAATCCTTCTCCTTATGAAAAAATAAAGTTTAATCTCTCTTTTGTACGTTCATTTTTAATGCCGCCAAATCGTAATTTCGCCTGTAAATCTTTCAATAGTAAGGAGTTAGAATTATTGCGCAGGAGTTCAACCACGGCATAAACGTATTTATTGTCCGGCAAACTCAAAGATTCCGATATTCTGTCGCAAAATTCAGGCATTCCACCACGTTCGTAGTACGGTAAGGCGACGATAATTTCTTCAGGTAATATAATTTTTGAATAATTCTCTTCTTCCAAGTTCAAAATTTTTGCCAATTCCTTACGGGCAAATTCCGCCTGTCGCGAATTGGGATTGAGCAAAATAAGTTTTTCCAAACAAGCGGATTTTTCTGTGTCAGAATCGGGGCAGGTGCGAGGACGTT
>JAFNZQ010000261.1 GCA_017382775.1 Spirochaetaceae bacterium | reverse complement strand
GCTGATGCATCATATATAACCTTTGAGATGAAGTGGGGCGCAGATAAAGGTGATGGCTCTACTCCTATTTATGAAACATACTATTACCAGATCCTCGTAAATGGTGCAGGCCGAACATTCCAGCCTAACCACCTTGGCAAAAAGGGGCGTGTGGGGAAATTTTTTCGAAAAGGCCCTTCCCATTGCGGGAAAATCACATTTTTTGAAGTTTCCCGGACGGGTGAGAAAAATTCCTTCGGGAGAACTGTTGTGGGCTAAAATTTCGCATAAATTTTCGGGATTTTTATCCTTTGCACAGGAAAAAAGTAGGATGAATTTGGTTTTACGATAATGATGCAGGGTTTTTGTCAAATCCAAAAGGCTTTCTTCCGTGTGGGCACCGTCGAGAATTATTTCCACCTCACCATTTGGGGAGGAAAAATGTCGGATTTCAAAACGTCCCGAAAGTTTCCACGCCGCAAGCCCTTTTGTAACCGTGGATTTTTCCAAGTTGCTACCGAAATATTTTTTCAAAGCCAAGGTTGCAAGAAGGGCATTTTCACATTGACGGCCACCGCCGGCCTTCATTGGAATTTGGTAAGGTTCACCCGAAAGTTCAAAGGAAAGATTTAGACCATCCATTGAATTTTCCCACCGAGGATTTTCAATTTCGTCCTTAACAAAAATTAAGGTGGCATTTTGGTCTTTCGCCCTTTCTCGAATTACCTTTTCCGCTTCCGATTGTTGATTTGCCGAAAAGGCCAAACCATTTGGTTTGATGATACCGGCCTTTTCCCATGCAATTTTTTCAATCCTGTCTCCCAAAAATTCCTTATGCTCCAACTCAATGTTGGTAATAATGGAAAGGTCACTTTCCACAATGTTTGTTGCATCCAACCGTCCGCCCATTCCCACTTCCAAAATGGCAAATTCGCAATGGGCTTGGCGGAAACAGAGTAGGGCAAAGGCCGTAACCAGTTCGAACCAAGAAAAGGTTTTAAGGTCGCAGTCGGTAACGGAAAGTAATTCCTCCGCCGCAGATTCGTAAATTTCGTCAGGGAAAAAATCACCGTTGCCCAAGGTTATTCGCTGGAAAAAATTGCTGATATGTGGGGAAGTGAAAACGCCCACCTTTTTTCCCATTTGCCATAAAATTTCACCGCTCATTGTGGCCACGGAGCCCTTTCCCTTGGAGCCGGTTATGTGAATTATCTTGTAGGAATTTTGCGGATTTCCCAAAGCCTCGGCGAGAATTTTCATAACTTCCACGGAATCCGTTTTGCTTCGGCTTTTTTCTGCCGACAAAACGGAGTCTAGGAGAGAGAAAAATTTTTCCGTGTGAAACTTCATTTTGACAACAATCTGTTCAATCGTTGCACAAAATCATTGGGATCTTTGATTTCTCCACCGTCAAGCAAAATGGACTGATCCAAAAGAATGTGGGCAATGTCCGCCGTGGTGGCTTCGTCCGCATCCTTTACCTTTTCCACCAAGGGATGGCGACAGTTTATTTCCAAAATGGGCTTTATCTCGGAAATTCCTTCCTGGCCCATGGCCCTCATCATTCGTTCGAATTGCATTGACGGATCATTTTCGTCCACCACAACACAGGCAGGAGAATCCGTAAGTCGCTTGGAGGAACGAACGTCCTTTACCGCTTCGCCCAAACCGGCCTTTATTTTTTCCACGATGGGTTTGGCCTCTTCCGCAGCCTTTTCGTCGGAATCCTTTGCGGAAGAAAGTTCATCATCGCTACCGGCTCGGTTCACAGCCTTGATTTCGTAATCTTTGTATTTGCCCAAAGATGAAACCACAATGTCGTCAATTTCGTCGTCCATAATAAGGATTTCGAAGCCGTCTTTCTTGTAAACTTCCAACAACGGTGAGGCACGCAACTGGGCTTCGTCGTTGCCGGTTATGTAATAAATGGCCTTTTGATCAGCCTTCATTCGGTCCACATAATCGGCGATGCTGCAAAATTCGCCTTTTTCGCAAGCCGTACTTTTGAAACGTACAATGTTCAAAAGTTCGTCCCGATTTGCATAATCTCCATAAAGGCCTTCTTTCATGGGGCGGTTAAAGTTGGTTAAGAAAGTCTTCCATGCTTCCTTGTCCTTTTCGTCGGCGCCGTCCTTTTCCGCCCGTTCACCTAAATTGGCAATTTCCGAAAGAATTTTTCGCACCGAAGCGGATTTTATGGAAGAAAGAATGCGATTTTGCTGCAAAATTTCCCGACTGACATTCAAGGGCAAATCCTCGGAATCGATTATTCCCCGAACAAAACGCAAATATGAAGGCAAAAGTTCCCTGTCGTCATCGGTGATGAAAACCCGTTTCACATACAACTTGACGCCGCTTTTATAGTCCGCATGGTACAAGTCGAAGGGTGCGGTTTGGGGAATGTAAAACAAGGTTGTGTATTCCTGAGTTCCCTCCGCGTGGGTGTGAATGTGCAACAATGGATCGCTGCCGTCGTGGCTCAAAGTTTTGTAGAACTCGTTGTAATCTTCGGGTTTTATTTCAGACTTGGGACGCTGCCACAGGGCGCTGGCGGAATTGATTTTTTCCACCTTGGATTCTTCCCCGGTCACATTTCCTTTGTCGTCGTAATTTTTTTGGACATAATGGAGGTAAATTGGGAAGGCAATGTGGTCGGAATATTTTTTGATAAGTCCCTCGATTTGCCAACGGGATGCAAAACCGGCATCGTCATCATTAAGGTAGAGAATTACGGCCGTTCCGCAACCCGTTTCCAATCCGTGTTTTTTCACATCTTCATTGTCCGCTCCGACTTCTTCCAAATCGTAGCCGGATGAGCCGTCGCTGGTCCATTTGAAAATTTTATCTTCCGCTGCCTTGTGGGAAATAACATCGATTTTTTTCGCAACCATAAATGCGGAATAAAATCCCACACCGAACTGACCGATAAGGGCGGAATTCTTTTTGGCGTCGGCTTCCAACTTTTGCAAGAAAGCCTTTGTTCCGCTACGGGCGATTGTACCCAAGTTTTCCTTGAAATCTGTCTCGTTCATTCCGATTCCGCTGTCTTTAATCACCAAAATTTTGCCATCTTCGTCAAAACTAATGTCAATTCTGGGCTCAAAGGCCACGGACTTGTATTTTTCATCGGAAATAGTTAAATATTTCAACTTATCCAAGGCATCGGATGCGTTGGATACAATTTCTCGTAAAAAAATCTCTTTGTTGGAATAAAGAGAATGAATTATCAACGTTAAAAGCTGATTTACTTCTGTTTCAAATTGATGAGTTGCCATAAAATACCTCTTTAAATGTTTTCAATAAAAGATATAAATTTTTCAAAAAAAAGTCAAGGGGATTTGTCATCCCATTGGATTAAACCTTTTTCAGATAAAAAAACTTGTGAAAAAAGGAACGTAGGTTATCAGCATCAGTATTGCAAACTCCACCGCAAGATAGGGAAGAACGCCCTTTACCACCTTCATAACCGGAGTGTTAAAGGCGTAGGATGCAATGAACAAGTCCATTCCCACAGGCGGCGTGAGAAAACCGATTTGCAGGTTCATAAGGAAAATCACCGCAGTTTGCAAAGGGTGAATACCGAAGCTTTCGGCAACGGGAATAATCAAAGGTGAAACAATTAAAATTGCCGAATAAATATCCATCAAGCATCCCACCACCAAAAGGCAGAGGTTCAGCATCAGTAAGAACAAAAATTTTGAATGGATGTGAGTTACGATAAAGTCGGAAATCAACTGGGGAATATTGGCGTCAATTAGGTAGGAAGAAAGGCCGCGAGCGGATCCCAGAATAATCAAAACCCCACCTGCCACCGGAATGCTGTCACCGATAACTTGCAAAATGGATTTTTTTTCCGCGGAAGATGAAAGGGATAAAACATAGTCCTTGCGAACAAATGTTTCCAAGCAAAAGGCGTAGGCCACAGCAAAGGATGCGGTTTCCAAAAGGGAGAAAAATCCGGTGAAGAAGCAAAGTATTATCAAAACAGGCATTAAAACTTCGGGAAGAGCCTGTTTGAATGCCGAAAGCACCGCCGCCCCCGAAAATTTGGGCCTTTCCGTAGCCTTATCGCTGATAAAACCGATGGTCATTATTCCCAACATCATCATAACGCCGGGCAAAATTGCGGTTTTAAACAAGTCGAAAACATCCACGGAAAAGAAATTAACCGTTCCGTACATGATAATCGCCACACTGGGGGGAAAGAGCAATCCCACAGCACCGGAAACCGTAACCAGGCTCTGGGCATTTCTGTCTTTGAAACCTGTTCCGCACAAAACGTAGGTCAAAATTGAACCCAATGCCAAAATTGTAACGCCGGAAACACCGGTAAATGTGGTAAAAAATGTGGAAACAACCACTGCCGCCACCACCGTTCCCCCACGGAACCATCCGAAAAGGGACTTGAACACTTCCAAAAGTCGGCTACCGGCACTTCCCTGAGACAGGATGTAACCTGCTATTGTGAACAAAGGAATTGCGGCAATGCTTTTGTCAATCAAAATGTCGTAAACGCCCATGGCCAAAAGTTCCACGTAGCCTGCCGGTGAAAAGGCAACATAGGCTACGGCACTTATACAAATAAACAGCGGAACACCCAAAAAGGCACAGAACACGAAGAAAACAATCAGCGGTCCTGTTATGGCTGTGGAAATGTTTTGCCAAATTTCCGTTATCTTATAAAGGAAGGGAAGTGTGGTGTCGTCGGCACCGAAAATGTAGTAAAGCACGCCGGAAAAAGGGCCTGTGGAAACAAGCATTCCCAAAACGAGCCCAACCAGCGATGCCACAATATGCTTTTTTGATGCAATAATCATTAAAAGCATTGAAAAGTACATTAAAGGAAGAAAAGCAAAGAAAATCAATATGGGAATTCCCCAAACCTTTTCGTCGGGCAAAAATGCCGTGAAAGATTGGGAAAATGCGGTCCAAAACAATGCGGTTAAAATCATTGTGGTGGGAACGCATCGGAAAACCTCGACGAAATTACGAACCTTTTCGCCGGCATAATCGAAAATGGATGCCAAAGAAAGATGTTTTCCGTCTCGCCATGTAATTATTCCCGCAACACAGGCGAACATAAACACAAAGTTGAATTGGACAGTGTCGGCTCCCACAACAGGAACGTGGAATCCCTGTTGGAGTAATTTCATCGTTAAAGGTAAAACCGTTAGAATGCCTACGAGAATTACGGCAAATCCATTTTCAATTTTTCGAATCACCGTTGACCTGCCCTGTATTTTTCCACAATTCCCAAAATTTCGTTGTAGAATTTAATGTCAATGGGACTGTTTGGGGTTTTAGACATAACTTCCGCGTCTTTTTTGAAGTTTTCAACCAATTCGGATTTTTCCGAAGTTGACAGTTTGATGAGTTTTGCTCCTTCCGAAGCCATTTTGTCTAAATACTCTCTGTCGGCCTTTTCTTGTTCTTTACCCACGGTTTCCTGGGCATTTTTAAATTCTGACTTGATGACCGACTGTTGATCCGGAGATAATTTATCCCAAGTTGCCTTTGACATAACCACCGCCGACATAACCGGGCAAACTCCCATGTCCAATATGTTGGGAAGAGACTTGTGCCATCCCATTATGTAGCCCAACATGGGAACGGAATAACTGGCTTGAATACCGTTGGGGCTTTTTATGCTTTGCAAAAACTGTTGAGGGGGAACTGCTTCCACACTGTAACCTGCCGCTTTAAACAGGTTGGAAATAATGTCGGAACCGAATCCGCCCGCATCCAGTCGCAGTCGTTTTAATTGAGCGGGATTGCGGAAAGTTTCCTTGGCGTAAAAGGTTGCCCAGCCCACATTGAGCCAACCCAGGAGAACGTACCCTTCCGCACCAACTTCCTTTTCCACGTGAGGGGCCACTTCGGAAAGGGCATGATCCAACTCAGCCTGGTTTTCGAAAAGGCCGGGAACCACAAGGGTGAGTAAGGTTGAATTGGGCAAAAGTTCCGCCAAGCCGATGTTGGTAAAAACAGCACCGTCAATGGGAGCCTTTTGTCCGGGGCGTACCGTTCGCATACGTTTTATAGTGCCTATTTCACCACCTTGGGTGTTCATGGCAATAAAGGTGAGTTTCACCTGGTTGTTGGTACGACGTAAAATGTTGGCAACCAAAGTGTCCTGTGCCCGTGACCATGGCGAATTTGCCGGTGCAATGGACGCGATTTTAAGTTGATGAGCCTGGGCAAATAATCCAACGGTAAAAAATCCAACTAAAAGTACAAATGCAAAAATTTTTTTCATTCTTCTCCCCAATCGATAATATAATCATCTTTGTGTTCTTTTAAATACAAAGCCTTTCTTCTGGAAATAATGGTTTGCAACCGTGTGTTTTCATTGGCATCCGGATCGATGGCCAAAGCCTTTTCGATGTTTTCATCGAAGCCCTTCGAATCATTGTTGGGAATACAAAAGGCTGTAACCGCCGTAAGGTACGGACCGATGGTTTTACCTTCCGAGGCACGCAAAGCCTGTTGCTGGGCATAAAGGGCCTGTTCCGGATCGCCGCCGAAATTGCCGGGAGCTGCGGCGTAAATGGCCGTCAAAACATCCCAAATTCCGCCGGCGTTGTAATCCGGCTCCAATTCCGCCGCCTGTCGCATAAGTTGAACGGCGGTGTAAACCGTGGGCGTAATGGTATAATCCAGCGGATTTAAGGAAAAGGCAGCGAGCCAGCCGGAGCATAGCCAAAAAAGCCCTTCCACATCCTTTTTTTTCAGTTTATCCATGTAAGGTTTGAAAGTTTCGAAGTCACCGGAAAGGGCGGCCTCTTTGAAGCCCTTGAAACGCAAATCGAAGGCATTCAAGATGCGATCGCGACCACGAAGATACAAATTTTTTGCTCGATCCAACTGAGCGTATTTTTCCTCGGTTTTATCCGGAGGAAGCAACTCCGCCGGACCTTGCAAAAATGCGTTGGCATACATGACATTGAGAGAGCCTGCCAAAACAGCCAGGTCGTAATCCTTGGGCTTGGCGTTTGCCATGGCTTCGGCGCCCTTCAATAAAACGGGAAAGGCGTCCCCCATAAGTTGCGTGTCCGTTTCGCCGGTGAAAGTAACCATCAAATTATCCGTGGATACACACGAGACGAACAAACATGCTACAGGTATCAAAAATTTTAAAAATCTCACGAGTGTAAGTCTACATAAAAAAAACTTTTCTGTCAAGCATGATTCGCAAAAAACAAGATAATTTTAACGGATTTTACAAATAAGACATTAGAATACTTTTCAACTCACTGTAATCGTTATTTATTGTAACGGAAGTGATGGGAAGACGCAAAAGTCGCTGTAATTTGGATGGGAGAGTTACCGTTCTGTTAATTGCCGCGGCGATTGTGTCGTTGAATTTCGATGGATGGGATGTGGCAAGCACCACACCAACGGCTTTTTTCTCCCGAACCATTTCCGCCCACTGGGGTAGGTAGGGACAAAGTCCCGGGAAAATTTCGTAATCCTGTCCCGGAAAGAAATCCGCTTTCCCCGATGGGAAGCAGGAACAGCATTCTTTCCAAGCGGCCCATGCCACCGCACTGTGGGGATCCAAAACGTATCCGGTGGTTTTGAAACAACTTCGAATGGCATTTAAAATGCCGTCGTCATCGGTCCAAAATGCAGCCACGTTTTTTTTCAGATTTTCGTGGAAGTACATGGTGTTTATTCTTTCGTAGTTACAGGGTACGCCCACATCCATGGTGGAAGCCAAGGTTTCCGTGGAAGGGCAGGGGATGTAATTTCCCGAAGTAAACCAAATGGGCATTGTGCGGTTGGAATTGGTGGCAGCGATAAAGCCCGAAATGGATGGGAAAAGTTCCTTGGCGATTAAACCGGCGGTTAAATTGCCGAAGTTACCGCAGGGAACGCTGAAAATTATTTCCGGATCGGAAATGTCCATGTCGTTAAAAGAATGATCTTGAATAACCCTTGCTGCATAAACGTAATAAAAAGCCTGGGGAAGCAACCGAGCAATGTTTATGGAATTGGCGGAAGAAAGACGCAACTCCTTTCGTAATTCCACATCTGTGAGGGCCTGTTTCACCAAAAATTGGCAGTCGTCAAATGAGCCTTCCACAGCCACGGGATGGACGTTACCGGTGAAGGTACCGATTTGCTGTTCCTGGATTTGGCTGATTCGCCCTTTGGGATACAAAATGATTACCTCAATTCCCGGAACACCGTAGAAGGCACTTCCCACCGCACTTCCCGTGTCGCCGGATGTGGCTGTGAGTATGTGCAAGGGTTGATCTTCATCCTTGTTGAAATAGGACATTACTTGTGCCATAAATCGTGCTCCGAAATCTTTGAAAGCACAGGTTGGCCCATGAAAAAGTTCCAAAGTGTATGTGTGTTCCGACAGAGGCGCCACAACTATTTTAAAAGGAAAGGCTTCCGCAACAATTTGCTGAATACCTTCCTCGGGAATTTCGTCTCCCATGAAAAGTCTGGAAATCTCCAAGGCCACATTGCGGAAAGAAGGAGTACATTCTTTAAGGAAAAAATTTCTGTTTAAAGGCGGAATTTCCCCGGGGATGAAAAGCCCACCGGTTTGGGGATTCATTCCCCAAAGAGTGGCATCTCTGAATGAAACTTGAATGGATTTATCCCGCGTGTCCACATACACCATAGCAAAATTCTACCACATATTTGACTTTTTGTCAAGAATTTTTTTTCAAAACCCTCAATGGTTTTTAATACCACAAAGTGCCGACGGAGGTGAACTTTTTAGCGGTTTTAACGGCGTTGTACCGCACTTCTTTGAATTCTACCAGGTTTTCATCCGTGTTGAAA
Organism: Spirochaetaceae bacterium; assembly: GCA_017382775.1. Classification (GTDB taxonomy): domain Bacteria; phylum Spirochaetota; class Spirochaetia; order Treponematales; family Treponemataceae; genus RGIG268. The sequence goes on along the minus strand of JAFNZQ010000261.1, from coordinate 833 downwards.
ATAAGATAAAAGGCCGGAAATTCTTCCAAGGTGATGTCCAATTCCTTTCTTTCCCCCTTGGAATTTTTGTTGAAAGTGCGGGGAAATCCCACGCTTCCCGGATTGAAAATCCAGAGGTCGTCTCCAAGGAAAAATTTTTCGTCCTTGGAAGGAGTAAATTCCGTCATTCCATCGGTTTCGTTATATCGAAAGGCTGCGGCGCAGTGGGAATGTCCAACGAAGCAACATCGTTTTCCCAAGGAACGCATTTTTTCAAAGGTTTGTACTGTCTCCACGTCGCCCAAAAGGTATTCGGTGAGAGGATGGGACGGTGAGCCGTGACAGAATAAAATATCTTCATTAAAATCCACAGTCAGAGGAAGGTTTTTAAGAAAATTTCGGGTGTCTTCCGTACTTTCCTTCTCGGTGAACATAAGGGATTTGGTGGTGTGTTTTGCAAACCATGTTTTGTTCAGTTCTCCCAACAGAGCTGCATCGTGGTTTCCTTTAACGCAAATGAGATTTTTCCCATGTTGCGCCAATCGAACGCATTCGTTGGGATTTCCGCCGTATCCGACCAAATCGCCTAAAACTACTAATGTGTCATAAGTGCCTTCCGCTTTAAGAACCGCTTCGAAGGCTTCCAGGTTTCCATGTATATCTGCGCAAATCAAAATTTTCATACGCCAATGTTAGCAGATAAAATATTTTTTGTCAACAATAAAGTTTTTGGTAAATTGCTGTTGACATTTTTTTTGTTTTTTTGTACTATGAAAACAGAAAGGAAAATATCGCCGTCTTTAATGATGGTAAAAATTTATTTAAGAGGATAGAAATGGCAAAACAGTTGTTAT
>JAFNZQ010000260.1 GCA_017382775.1 Spirochaetaceae bacterium | reverse complement strand
GAAGGTGGCGAAGGTGGCGATGAAGGTGTGTAAGATACATACTGTGCAGGAATAGACACTATTGCGAAAAAGGCCGACGTGGTTTTAATAAATCACGCGGCCTTTTTTGTTGGTAAAATTCAAATAGACTTTAATTGTTTAGATTAAACTTCGAGACAAATTCTTCCAGAACCTCATCAGGAGCCTTGGAGGCATCTATTGGAACAATTTCGTCACCGTAAAATTCAATTAACGGTGCTGTTTGGTCATTATATACCATAAGGCGTTTGCGTATCGCTTCGGGTTTGTCATCATCCCTTATGTAAAGTTCACCACCGCAAGCATCGCAAGTGCCTTCAACTTTTGGCGGCGTAAATTCAGCATGATAGTTCTTTCCGCAATTTTTGCAAACCCGTCGTCCCGCAAGACGGCGAATCACCGTATCGTCATCCAGTTCAAAATTAACCACACCGTCAATTTTGGCAAAATTTTTCAGCGCTTCAGCCTGCCCCGTCGTCCGAGGAAAACCATCCAGGATAAAACCGGTTTTAAGTGACGCCAACCGTTCTTGTACCAAGGCAACGGTTAAATCATCACTTACCAAACCGCCGGAATCGATTATAGCCTTGACCTTCTTTCCCAACTCGGTTTGGTTTTTTATGGCTTCTCTAAATATAGCACCCGTGGAAACATGGGAAATCCCAAAACGTGATGCAACAACAGCGGCGAGGGTACCCTTCCCTGCCCCGGGAGGTCCTAAAAAGACAAAATTCATAAATATGTTTCCTCACATCTCGCGGACGTCTTCAACTTCAGCGCCGGCGTCCTTGACGATTTTTTCGATGATGCTTTTATCTATATTGCTTACCTTGAACACACATCGTCGAGTTCGCAGGTCATCACCTTCTCCGGTAACGAGTGCGACAATGTTGCCACCGGCTTCAGCAATTTTTGTACAGAGAGTAGCCAGTTGTCCCTGCTTTTCAGCCATTAAAAATGTAATTCGCACTCCATTGTGTCTCATTCCGAACATTTCGATGGCTGCGTTAAAAACATCCCTTTCGGTAACCATTCCGATTAAAAGGTCGTCTTTCATTACAGGCAAACAACTAATTCCGTTATCGGCCAAAATTCTTGCCGCTTCTTCAATAACGCAATCTTCCTGCACCGTTATCACAGGAGAATGCATTACTTTTTCAACCCGTAATTTTGAAAGAAGATAACTTATTTCGTACATATCCAGTGTAGTGGCTTGGGACGGAGCCGCATTGGTTAAATCATTTCTGGTTACAAGCCCAACTACCTTTCCGGCAGTATCTAAAACCGGTAATTTGGACACATTTGCACGGATCATCAATGCTTTCACATCATTAACCGGTGTTCCGATTGTAACATACGCCGGATTACGAGTCATCAATTTCGAAACTGTCATGGGGCACCTCCTATGTTATACTTAGATTATATCACAATTTTTTATTTTGTCAAGGGGTTTGATTTTTTTTTCGTTATTTTTCCTGCTTATTCCGCAAAACTCAATATGAGAAATGAACTATTCGAATTTTTCCAATAGTTGGATTTTTCGCAACCAAAGGCGTGAACACAAAAGGGCAGCCATCCCTGTACGAAACCGAAACTCGACCGCCACGAAGTCGCGGGGGCAACTATTCGAATTTTTCGAATAGTTCATTCTTTCATCATTATTTTCCTTATTTGTGGGAAAATTCACTCAAAATCGGCAAAGGTATTGACAAAAAAAAAGCATTGTGATAAAATAAGTCAATCATAATTTGGGTGGGATATATGGAATTCACAAAAGAATCTATTGAAGCTCTTGAAGTTAATGAAGTATCGATTTTAACCAAAATTGCCGCCGAGTTGGGCATTCGTGTTCAACAGGTTATGGCAGTAATTTCTCTTGTAAAAGAAGGTTGTACCATTCCCTTCATTTCCCGATATCGAAAGGAAATGCACGGCTCTTTGGATGAGGTGCAGGTGCGTGATTGCGACCACAAATTTACATCATACACAAATTTGGAAACTCGACGACTGGAAATCGTTCGAGGTATTTTCGCCGCCGGTGCCTTAACGGAAAATTTATACGAAAATGTTATGAAAGCCACAACCCTTACGGAGTTGGAAGACCTGTGGCTTCCCTTTAAAAAGAAGAAAAAGACGCGGGGAATGTTGGCCATCGAGCGCGGATTGGAGCCTTTGGCGGAATTTATGCTGGATAACACCGATTCCGCTGTGGAAAAGGAAGCGGAAAAATACGTTGTAACCGAAAGCGACAACGAAGCCCTTTTGGTCCCCGATGTTGCCGCAGCCTTGCAGGGTGCCCAAGACGTTTTGGCGGAGCGTGTTTCCTCCGATCCCGAAAACCGCACAGAGGTTCGCGAATTGTATATTGCGGAAGGCAACATTATCGTAAAGGGCATTGGCACCGATGAAGATGCCAAAACCAGCGTTTACCAAATGTACTGGGACTTCAAAGAGCCTTTGAACCAGGTAAAGCCCCATCGAATTTTGGCAATTTATCGAGGCGAACGGGAAGAAAAATTGCAGGTCACCATTGATGTGGATGTGGATTCCGCCGTTGCCGCCTTGCAGAAAAAATATCCCGGTTGCAACAAATTCGTTCCGGAAGCCGTGGAAGACGGTGTTGTCCGCCTTCTCTCCCCCGCCGTTGTGCGTGAAATTCGTGGCGATCAGCGTGATTCCGCCGATGATCACGGAATTGGCGTTTTCAGCGAAAACCTTAAAAACCTTTTGATGCAACAGCCAATTAAGGGAACGAGAATTTTGGGTGTGGACCCCGGTATTCGGACCGGTACAAAATGTGCTGCCCTGGACGAAACCGGCAAATATTTGGGACATTTTGTAATTCACCAAATGAATGTGGCTCAAAGTTGCGTGGATATACTTCAAGCAATCAAAAAGTACAAAATACAGTTGGTTGCGGTGGGCAACGGAACGGGAAGTCACGAGGTGCAGCAAATTGTCAGCAAGGTAATTTCCGACAATGAACTGGACGTTCTTTACACCGTTGTGGACGAAGACGGCGCATCGGTCTATTCCGCCAGCGATATTGCCCGTGAGGAATTTCCCGATTTGGATTTGACCATTCGCGGTGCAATCTCCATTGGTCGCCGACTTCAGGATCCCTTGGCCGAGTTGGTTAAAATCGACCCGAAATCCATCGGTGTGGGATTGTACCAGCACGATGTGAATCAGAAAAAGCTGGGAGAAACCTTGGATGAAGTTGTGGGCTCCGTTGTAAACAACGTGGGTGTGAACATCAATACTGCATCCTTTTCCCTTTTGAAATACGTTTCCGGAATCAACAGCACTTTGGCGAAAAAAATTGTTGCCTATCGTGATGCCCACGGCAAAATCACCAGCCGCGAGGATCTCCATAAAATCAGCGGAATGGGGGAAAAGTCCTTCGAACAGTGTGCCGGATTTTTGAAAATCCCCGAAAGTACAAATCCCCTGGATAATACATGGGTTCATCCGGAAAATTATTCCGTTGCCGGCGAAATCTTGGGATTCATGCAAAAAGGAACTACCATTCCGGCGGATTTGCGGGCAAAACTTAAAGCCGACTTCAACATCGGTGAGGCCACCGTGGATGATATCGTGGAAGAGTTGAAGAAACCCAATCGTGATCCCCGAGACGGCTATCCCAAGCCCATTATGCAAAAAGGCGTCGTTACATTTGAGGATTTGCGAGAGGGAATGCGCGTCACCGGTAAGATTAAAAACGTTGTGGACTTCGGTGCCTTTGTGGATTTGGGAATTAAGGAAACCGCTCTTGTTCACATATCCGAGGCCGCCGACCATTTTGTGGCAGACACAATGGAAATCTTCAAAGTGGGCGACGTTAAGGAATTTCGAATAATCGGCTTGGACAAGGACCGACGACGAATCAGCCTTTCACTGAAATCCGAGCAGGCAGTTCAAAGTGGCGCCAACACCTTTGAGGGCGTAAAAACTCCCAAGAAGTTAAAGGTCGTTAGTGTAAAATCGGAAAACTCAACACGAAAGGTTGACCTTTCTGCCAACAAAAAGAAGGGCAATTTCGACAAAAACCAAAATTTCGGCGGCCGTCGTGACGATGACGGAACGAAATACAGCCCCTTTGCAGGCCTTTTGAACAAATAAGCACTTCATCGGGTGCTCGATTACTGAGCATCCGATGTATGTTTTTTCACCAAATAGTCCACGGTGTTTTTTGCACCTTCACCAATGCAGGTCCAAACCTCGTTGCGGGCTTTATCGCGATTTTCAGACAATTTTTGACTCTCCAAGGCTTCATTGACGATTTCGCCAATTCGAGGAAAGTCCTCTTCTTTCAACTGAACACCGATTTCAGGCAAAACCCTTAACGTCCACATTGGTTCATCAAACCAATCGGCATCGTAGGGGCCGGCGTCGAAGGCCACATCGGCATAAATTACGGGTTTGTTGAAAATAAAGGCAAAGTCGAAAATTACGCCGGAAAAATCCGAAATCAATATGTCGGCACGATTGAGAATTTCAAAATTGTCGTTATCAAAATTCCAGGCAACCTTTTCGTTGCCCTTAAAAGTCGTTTGCAGAGATTCCAAAATTTCCTTTTCCGAAACAACCGTTTGGGGATGAGGCCGAACCACCACATCGAAATTGTTGGCAGCCAAAGCAGAAATCAACTTTTCGCCGAAACGGGTCAAAATTCCGCTGGGACCCCAACTGGGCGCAACCAAAACCACAGGACGGGAATTTTTCGTCTTAGTTTCCAATTTTTCAAAACGGCTTTTCAAGGAATCCATGTAGGTGGAACCGGCATAAATCAGTTCCTTGGAAGGCAAATTTCGCAACTTTTCCATTTCCCGAACCCGTTTTTCCTGACAAGAACCGGATATCAAAATGGAATCGTAAAAGTCAATTCCGAACATTCTGTACACCGAAAGGTCATCCAGCGAATGGGGAATGTGAACATAGCAGCGACATTCCTTTGACCGTTTCCACTGAAATACGTCCAATCCCGGAGTTGTGGAAAGGCAAATATCGGCTCGAAGCATATTTAACCGAGCAAAGGCTGCGTTCCCTTCTCCTATAAATTCCGCTGTCACAAACTTGTATTCTCGAGACAGGGCAGGATCATCGGGGGATGCGGTGAAAAACAGTACAGGGATTTGTCGCCTCTCGAACTCGTCGCAAATGGGTTCGAAAACGTTCCAATATCGTTTACTGTCGCTGAAAATCACATAGGGCGCCACCTTATCGCCACGAGCAACGGCCTTTCCCCCGGAAAAAACAAATTTCAATTTAATAATAAGACTTCGAAAGAGAAATACAGCACTGGCGGCAATTCCGATGAAGAGAGAAAACAACATGGAACCCGTACCCGGATCGATATAAAGAAACATTTTTATCTCCTAAAAATTATTGCAAACAACGTCCCGAGGGAACTTCAACGGTTATTCGCCGTTGGTCGGCACCTAAATTTTCAAACATAATACGAAAAACATCTTCCCCCAAAAGTGAGGGAATTTTTTCTGACCATTCAATAAGGCAAATCCCGTTTGATTGCAAATATTCTTCGCCACCGATTTCCGTAAAATCATCTTCGCCGGAGATTCGGTATAAATCCATGTGGTAGAGGGGGATTTTTCCTTCTGTGTATTCATTGATAATCGTGAATGTGGGACTGGTTATTTCACTTTCGATTCCCAGTCCGGCAGCAAAGGCTTTGGAAAAAATTGTCTTTCCCGCACCCAAATCGCCGAAAAGCGCATAGACGTCACCGATTTTGGCGCTTTGACTCAATCTGAAGCCCAATTCGGAGGTCTTTTCCGGAGAATCGCTTTCAAAAATCACGTCAAAACTCCTTCGGAATCCATTTTTGCAATGCAACTTTGCAAATCCCGTAAGACGGGGAAAATGGGATAGTCAATGGGTTCATCCAAAAAGACTTCGAAGGTTTTTTGTCCCAAAGGATCCATCTCCACGGAAAAATGGATGGGGACTTCTGATGTTCCGAGAGGAAATTCCATAACAGCGAGGGCGACATAATTCATCCGATAGAATAGCGGAACTTGATCTCTATGCACATTACGAACTTCCAATACTCTCATATCACTTCCTGTATCCGTAGGCGAGAGAAAAAATCTCCACACGGGATTTATCCGTCATTTTCAAGAAACAAACATGTATTGAACATCCGCTTACATTCTCTTTTATTCTTACGATTTTACCGTAAATTTCACTTTGCAACTCGTTCCCAATGGAAAATTGAATTGAAAGCAAATCCCCTATTTGCAAATCCGTTTGAGGCGTCCACAAACAACAGCCACCCACCGAAATATCACCCAATGACATACGCATTTTTACGCCATCCACGGGTTTATATTGAGTAACCGAAAAGGACCGTTTTTTTTCAGTCTTTTTTGTTTCCTCTGCTTTAACAAGTTCCACAGTGGCATCATTGACAAAGGGAACACGTCGGTACGTTCTGTTGGAAAGAACCACCAACTGTCCGGAATGATTCAAAATGTACGCCGGTTTACCCATGTGCAACACACTCTGCACAACCCTGGTGGTAAAAATGTATTCAACGAAAGAACGGCGGAAAAAAATTCCCACACTGGTCATGGGTGTTAGGGAAAGGGTTCCTCCCACGGAATTAACCGGTGCCATAACGTAAAATCCCACAGGCTCGTTGGCCACAACTCGGGTTTGAAACTGTTCCTTGTTGGGAGTTATAATTACCAAAGTTTGATCGCGGGAAATATTTTTCGATGTTGTTAAGTGAGATATTTTTCGTCGGTAAACTTCAACCTTTTGGCGAAGGCTGAAAAGAATCAACATTTGGTCGTGATAGGCCTCTCCTTTGAGAACCTGCCCCAACCTTGCATAAACCTTTTTGAAAAACTCATCCAAGGCTTCATCATTT
>JAFNZQ010000259.1 GCA_017382775.1 Spirochaetaceae bacterium | reverse complement strand
GAGCCACTTCGCTTTGTCGATGGCGCTTTTCCGCAGATGATTTTGCTGCCATTAAAAACTCCTATTGATAACTAAATCACCACAGTTTAACACATAAAAAAAAACGTGTCAAGCAAAATAAGCAAAAAAAGCCATATTTTTTAGATTAAAATAACTTATTCGTCGTAAAATGCAGAAAGTATTTATGTATACTTGACAGTATATTTTTTTTTTGATAAAATCTCCCCCGTGAGGTTGAGATGGAAAGTTTGTATGTTAAAAGAATATTGAACGAAGTTGCTGAAAAAAATTCAGGGGAAAAAGAATTTGTCCGAGCCGTGGAGGAAGTTTTATCTTCCCTCGATGGGGTAATTCAACTGAATCCCAAGTTTGAACAGTCCGCTATTTTGGAAAGAATTGTGGAACCGGAACGAGTTGTTATTTTCCGAGTTCCGTGGCAGGACGACAATGGAAATTTTCGGGTAAACCGCGGTTTTCGTGTTCAATTCAACAGTGCAATAGGCCCGTACAAAGGCGGAATTCGTCTTCATCCTTCAGTAAATTTGGGTATTTTGAAATTTTTGGCTTTCGAGCAGGTTTTCAAAAACAGCCTCACTACCCTGCCCATCGGAGGCGGAAAAGGTGGCTGCGATTTTGATCCTCACGGGAAAAGCGACGGTGAAGTTATGCGTTTTTGTCAATCTTTTATGACAGAGCTTTTTCGTCACATTGGTCCCGACACAGACGTTCCTGCGGGAGATATCGGAACCGGTGCCAGGGAAATCGGATTTATGTTTGGGCAATATAAACGTCTCAGTAATGAATTCACCGGAGTTTTGACGGGAAAGGGACTTACTTACGGCGGTTCTTTGATTAGGCCCGAAGCCACAGGTTACGGTTTGGTTTATTTTAGTGAACAAATGTTGAACGTAAAGAATGATTCCTTGGAAGGAAAACGTTGTTTGATTTCCGGCAGCGGGAATGTGGCTCAGTTTTGTGCGGAAAAACTGATACAAATGGGGGCAGTTCCTGTTACAATGTCTGATTCTTCCGGCTTTATCTACGACAAAGAAGGTATCACGGAAGAAAAATCGGCATTCATAAAAGAGTTGAAAAATGTTCGTCGCGGAAGAATTTCCGAGTATGTTAAAGAATACAAAAATGCCGTATTCACTGCCAATAAACGTCCTTGGGGAGTAAAAGCGGACTGTGCCTTCCCTTGCGCAACTCAAAACGAGTTGGATGAAAATGATGCTGCCGATTTGATTAAAAACGGCCTTATTCTCGTGGCGGAGGGTGCCAATATGCCTTCAACCCATGGTGCAATTTCCGCATTCAAGAAGGCCGGAGTACTTTTCGCACCGGGAAAGGCTGCCAATGCCGGCGGTGTTGCCACCAGTGCTTTGGAAATGTCCCAGAATTCAATGCGATTAAGTTGGACAAGGGATGAAGTGGATGAAAAATTGAAATCAATTATGGAAAGAATTCACGAAAACACCCTCAATGCCGCAAGGGAATACGGACAAGAAGGGGATTACATTGCAGGTGCAAATATTGCCGGATTTCTAAAAGTTGCCAATGCCATGATGGCACAGGGATTGGTCTAATCCGGAAAAAAGACCAATCCCCTTGGAGATTACGAGAACAGCAACCACATAACAACCAGTATGAGAACAAAAAAGCCGTTGCCGAAAAGTAATCCAAAAAGTACAATGGGGAGTATGCATCCCAAGCTTCCTATGCGACGTCCTCTTCTTCGGCGAGAATCACCTTCCCTTTGAGCTTCGTAATAGGCATAAGCGTTTCGAAAGTATTGATCAAAGGGATCCGAATTGTCTCCGTAAGTACGATAGGCTGTGTTCTCACCGTAAATGGTTTCAGCGTGACCGCCCATATCGTACAAACGGCGTTTTTCGGCATCTCCCAAAACGTCATAGGCGCGGTTTATTTCCTTCAGTCGATTTTCCGCTTCCAAATTGCCGGAATTACGATCCGGATGATATTCAAAAGCCAGTTTGCGATAGGCTTTTTTTATCTCCTCTTGGGATGCGTTTCGGTCAACTCCCAAAATTTTGTACAAGTCTTCTGCCATGTTTTAGCCATTCTTTGCCAGTTTTACGATACGACTGGTTCCCAATCGTTCGCAACCTAAAGCGAGAAAATCTTCGGCATCTTGAATGTTGGCTATACCACCGGCAGCTTTCATTTTAACATCTTTACCGATGTTTGCCGCAAAGAGAGAAATATCTTCCCGGGTGGCTCCGGCAGTGGAAAATCCTGTGGAGGTTTTTATGTATTCGGCACCGGTTTCGGTAACGATTTTGCACATGGCTTTTTTCTCATCATCCGTGAGGAGACAGGTTTCGATGATTACCTTTAATATTTTATTTCCGCAAGCCTTTTTGATTTCGGCAACTTCGTTTTTGACAAAATCCGGATTGCCGGCCTTTAATTCACCAATGTTTATTACCATGTCGATTTCATCGGCACCGTCTTTTATGGCATCTTGAGTTTCAAAAACTTTACAGGCGGTGGTGTTGTAACCGTT
>JAFNZQ010000258.1 GCA_017382775.1 Spirochaetaceae bacterium | reverse complement strand
GTGTTGCGGCGGCGGTGGTGATGGTGGCGTGGGTTTGTGTTGCGGTTGCGGTGGTGAACTATTCGAAAAATTCGAATAGTTGAGGCTGGGTGGGTTTTTGTGTGTGGTTGGCGTGTGGTTGTGGTGAGGGTGGTGGCGGCGAGGGCGGCGTGGGTTTGTGTTGCGGTTGCGGTGGTGAACTATTCGAAAAATTCGAATAGTTGGGATTGGGTGGGTTTTGGATAATTCTTCAAGATTATTACGGGATATTCCGATAAAATGATATGGCATCTTCCGTGGTGAGATTCCCGGGGGCATAGAAAAAAAATACTTTTTTCCCGCAAATACTTGACTTTTTTGGGAAAAATGTGGTATAATATTCTGCATTACAGTGTGAGGGGATATGATTAAAGTAACTCGCCTAGACGGTAAACAGTATTGGATAAATCCGCACCAAATAGAGCGAATTGAGAAAAATCCCGATGTCACTCTTTTGATGCTTAACGGTTCGAAATTGGTTATTCGGGAGGAACCCGACGAAGTAATTAACCAAATAATCGAATATCGCAAAAAAATAGGTGGTTTTAAAAACGAAGAATAGGAGTTCCTATGGATTTGGCAACGATAATAGGTTTGGCCGGTGGAGCGGCTTGTATTGTGATGTCTGTTTTGACATCAGGTGGTACCCTTGGCGGTATTTTTGACGTTCCGTCGCTCATTATGGTTCTGGGTGGCTCATTTGGTGCTATGTTTATCGCTTACCCTATGACTTACGGTTTGGGTATCTTCAAAATTATTGGCCGGACTATGAAGACTTATGATTTCGGAGAAAAAAATATTATCCAAAGCATGGTTGCTATGTCTGAAAAGGCACGGCGCGAAGGTATATTGGCTTTGGAAGAAGGTCTCGATGATCTGGATAATGATTTTATGAAAAACGGTTTGCGTATGGTTGTTGACGGAACCGACGGAAACGCAATTCGCCAGATTATGGAAGGTGAAATGAGCCAGTGTGAAGCCCGCCACATGACCTGGGTTGCCTTCATGAACGCCTGGGCCGGTTTGGCACCGGGTTACGGAATGATGGGTACGGTTTTGGGACTTATTGGTATGTTGAACAACCTTGAAGACAAATCCTCTTTGGGACCCAACATGGCCGTTGCTCTTATTACCACCTTGTACGGTTCAATGATTTCAAACTGGATTATGATTCCCATGGCAACTAAGTTGCAGTTCCATAACAGTTGCGAAATGACTGTGAAAGAAATGATTATCGAAGGGGTTTTGTCCATTCAAGCGGGCGATAATCCTCGCGTTCTGGCAATGAAATTGATCACCTATCTTGATCCCAAAACCAAAAAGGCAGTTGAAGCCGAGGTTCTTAAGGATTAATTATGGCAAAAAAGAAAAAAGAACCGGCACCACCTTCGAAAGAATGGCTTGGTACCTATGGAGACATGATTACCCTCATTTTGTGCTTCTTCGTTATGCTTTACAACCCTGACGAGGCGGATCCGTTGCAGATGGCGGCCTTGATCGCTTCCATTCAGGGTGATCCCACCGGTGGCGGTCAGTCTTTGGCTTCCGGACGAATGTCGGATTTGGGTAACACAATCAATTCTTTGCCCGCCATGGAAAGGGGGCGCACCTTGGGTCCCTCCGCAAAAAAGGCCATCAGCCTTTTTGCTCCCGACGTAAAAAGCAACAAAATTTCCATCAGAAACGATGAACGTGGCTTGATTATAACAATGATTTCCGACGCCTTTTTCGAACAAGGCTCTGCGGAATTAAAGTTGGATCAAGCCCGAGACACATTGATGCGAGTCGCCCAATTTGTCAGTTCTCCCGAAATGAAAGACAAACATTTTCGAATTGAAGGTCACACGGATTCTCAACCTTTGGAAAATTCCATTTGGCCCAGCCTTTGGGAGCTTTCCACGGCGCGATCCACGAACGTCCTTCACTATTTGAGCGATTTTGGTATAAATGAGAGACAATTTTCCGTTGCCGGCTTTGCCGATACGAAACCGCTTTATCCCGATGATACTCCGGAGGGAAGAGCCTACAATCGGCGAATTGATATAATAATGCTGGATGATGGACATTTTTAGTTAAGGTCACTTAAATTTTTTCCGAAAATTTAAGTGCGATGGCAAATTTTTTTTGCAAGGAGTGGTTATGTCAGATACTAATGAAGAACAAGTCGACGTTGAGGAAGGTAGTGAACAGTTATCATCCGGAAAAAGCAAAGGCATTGGAAATCTTTTGCCTACACTTTTGAAATGGGTTGCTATTGTCCTTGGTGCTATTATTTTGATTGTCACCGTAGTCATTGTCACAATGAAAGTTATTGGAGGAAATAAACCACAGCAAGCCATTGTGCCGATTTCGGAAGAATATGTCAAAAAAAGCGAAGTTTTGGACTGGTATACATCCCTTTCCACTGTAAAAACTCGTACCAACGATCCAATTCCCGCCAGCGTTCTTGTGGATATTGCCCTTGGGTACAAAACCGGAGATAAGGTTGCATCCACGGAAATTACCCAGCGTCAGATTGAGATTGGTGACTTTTTGCGACGTTTTTTCAGTCAAAAAACAGCGGAGGAATTGAATTCTCGCTACGAAGACAAAATCCGTATTGAGATACGCAATTCCATTAACGATGATATTTTGAGCAATTCGAAAATTCGAGATGTTCGATTTAGGACGTACGATATAATTGCCCAATAAATAGGTGGAAGAATGAACGAAGTTTTATCGCAGGACGAAATTGATCAGCTTCTCATGGCAATAAACTCGGGCGACAGCGATGTCGAAGGTTTTCATCCCGCTACGGAAACCCGTAAGGTTAAAACCTACGATTTCAAGCGACCCGACAAGTTTTCCAAAGAGCAGATTCGAACAGTCCAGATTATGCACGAAACTTTTGCTCGACTTACAACAACAAGTCTTTCCGCCCAGCTTCGAAGTATCGTCCATTTGCATGTGGCCTCTGTTGATCAGTTGACTTACGAGGAATTTATCCGTTCGATTCCGTCGCCCACGACCATGTCTGTTATAAACATGGATCCCTTAAAGGGCAATGCCATTTTGGAAATCGATCCGTCCATCACATTTTCCATGATTGAAAGGTTGTTTGGCGGTTCGGGACATACAACAAAGGTTAAGCGTGAACTTACGGATATCGAACAGTCCGTAATGGAAGGAATTATCGTCCGTATTTTGGCAAACATTCGGGAATCTTGGACACAGGTTATCGATTTGCGTCCGCGATTGGGCCAAATTGAAACCAATCCCCAGTTTGCCCAAATTGTGGCTCCTTCCGAAATGGTTGTTTTGGTTACTTTGGAAACTCGTATTGGTGATGAAGAAGGAATGATGAACTTCTGTCTTCCTTACATCACCATTGAACCGATTATTTCGAAATTGTCCAGTCAGTTCTGGTTTGCGGCCACGAGAAAGGCTTCCACCACAGAGCATTTGGACGTTTTGAAAGACAAACTTTCTTCTGTGGACATGGATTTGATTGCCGAAGTTGGAAGTACAAAGGTTTCCATACGAGATGTTTTGTCCTTAAAACCGGGCGATATTGTTAATTTAGCCACAGTTGGAGTGAACGATCCTCTTACTTTGAGCGTTGGAAATAGAAAGAAGTTTTATTGTCAACCGGGAATTGTTGGCAAAAAAATGGCAGTGCAAGTTCTTTCAAAGATTGAGCATGATGATGGTGTGCAAGAAGTTGAAGAGCTTGAGGACGAAGGAGATATTTTTTTATGAGCGATACCCCCCTTTCCCAGAATGAAATTGATGCATTGTTATCCGGCTTACCTACCGAAAGCAGCGGAAGCGGAGCGGAACAGGATTTTACGGTTTTGCAGGAATTTGTAAATCAATCTGCGATGTCCCTTAAAAGCAATTTGGAAATGATGATGCCCGGAAGCGAATTTGTCGTTTCTGAACCCACTGTTGCTGCTGTAAAAAAAGATGAATGGCTTCCTTCTTTGCCGGAAAACGTTGTTGCGGTTCCTGCGGATTTTTCTGCGGTAATCGAAGGCGACCATCTTTTTTTGCTGGATGAAGAATTTGCCAAAAAAGTTGCCGGATTAAGTAACGGTGAGGAAATCACCGAATTGGACGATATGGCCATGTCTATAATCGCGGAGGTAATTTCCACCCAAACCGGTGCGGAAATTACCGAATTGAGTAGCAAAGGGAAGGTTCCCGGTCTTGCCTGTAATCCTCCCGAAGCCATGAAAGTCCCCAAAAACATGGTTCGTTATCCCAACGGACATTTTGTTGCTTTCAGTTATAAAATTTCCGTGGGCGGTGAAAACTTTGTGCTTTGGGAATTGGTTTCAAATTCCGTTGCACAATCCATGGCAGAAGCATTTTCACCCGCTCCGGTTATCGCAAAGGCCGCACCAGCAGCCTCTGTCGGATCTTATTCAGCACCTGCAGGAGGGCCTCAAATGCCAAATGTTCAGTCAGTTAATTTTTCTAATCTCCAAAATGGAGTTTCCTCCGCGGAAGCCGGAAACATCGGACTTATCCTTGATGTTTTCATGGAGATGACAGTTGAATTGGGGCGTACAAAGAAACAGATTAAGGAAATTTTGAGCATCGGTGAGGGAACAATCATTGAGTTGGACAAACTCGCCGGTGAACCGGTGGATATTTTGGTAAATCATAAAGCCATTGCCAAAGGCGAGGTTGTGGTTATTGACGAAAACTTCGGTGTTCGTGTCACGGAAATCTTGCCGCCGGGCGAGCGCATGAGCGACCTAATGTAAAATTTTTTTTGGGTGGGAGGGAAAATGAAAGTCTCAAAAAAATTGATTTTACTTGCCATCGGAGTGTGCCTTTTCTTGGCCACTCCTTGTGCTTTTTCACAGTCGGATTCGTCGGAGCAACTTCCGGCGGAATCTTCCATCACCATAGAGGGAAATCCCGATGAAACATCGGAGACCATTCCTTCGCAAAATACTTTTTGGATATTTCTTCGCCTAATATTGGTTTTGGGTTGCACCATCGCGGCAATTTACGGAATTGTCTACGTTATGAAAAAATCTTTTATGCCAAAGGTGACGGAAAATCCTTTTTTGCAACAGATTACGTCACTGCCTTTAGGTGCGAATAAAGCGATTCACCTTATCGTAATTGACAAAACGGCCTATGTTTTGGGAGTTGCCGATTCGGGAATAAATTTGATTACAGAAATTAACGACAAGGACCTGGTGGATTCCATGACTCTTCACGCAAGCATGAATGAAACGAAAAACCCCGGATGGTCGCAGACTTTGCAGAACATAATTCCGGCTCTCAAAAAGGCGGGAAAAACTGCGGATACGACTACCGGTTCCGCCGAGGCCGCACTTCGGGGAATGCGGGAACGGTTTGAAGCGGGCAAAAAAGGTGGCGATGATGAGGAATAAAAAAATTGTTGCCATTTTTGTCGTTATAACCTGTCTCGGCAGCCTTTTTCCAGTGAAGGCTTTTTCCCAAACCTCGGTGGAAAATGGAACTCGTGTGGAAAACCGTGGCGAATCACGGGATGATTTTGACATTCCCGGCGTTAATCTGTCAATTACACGGCCCGAATCCGGCGAAGAAGTGGCTTTTTCTCTTCAGCTGTTGCTCCTTTTAACGATTTTGTCTTTGGCTCCCAGTATTTTAATTTTGGTTACCTGCTTTTTGCGATTTTCCATTGTTTTGGATTTTATCAAACGCGCTCTTTCTTTGCAGCAGGTTCCGCCCACAATGGTTTTGAACGGAATTGCCTTTTTCATGACAATTTTTATAATGTGGCCAACGCTGACGCAAATTTACGACTCTTCTTTTAAGCCTTTGTCCGATGGTGAAATCGGTATTCAGCAGGCCATTGATGAAGCCCAGGCTCCGTTGAGGCTTTTTATGTACAAGCAAATGCGAAACAATACGGATTACATCCAAATGTTTATGAGCATGGCAAAGATGGATAAGCCCAACACCCTTGCGGACGTTCCCACTCATATTTTGATTCCGTCCTATATTTTGCATGAACTAACAGTGGCGTTCAAAATAGGCGTTCTTCTGTACATTCCGTTTATTATAATCGACATGATTGTGGCCAGTATTCTCATGAGTATGGGTATGATCATGTTGCCACCGATTCAGATTTCAATGCCTTTTAAGTTAATGCTTTTCGTTTTGGTGGACGGATGGGGCCTTTTGACAATATCACGATTCCACAGTGCGTCAATCGGTGGTTGAC
>JAFNZQ010000025.1 GCA_017382775.1 Spirochaetaceae bacterium | reverse complement strand
TTATAGTTACGGGAAAGGCCAGCGGTGGGAAACAACTTCTTATCACCGCTTTTGCAAGTTTTTTAACGGGTTGGGAATGGGAAAAATATATTTACACCCTTGAAACCTTTAATAAAAAGCGAGTAGCTGAAAATCTTTCCCACAGTAAAAAGGAAGAGGATGCCATAACCAAAGAAAAAAATTTGCAATTATACAACCTTTATACGGAAAAATTTGACTCCCATCCATACAACAAACGACCTAATAATCCCATTGAGATTTTAAAAGACGGTAAAGAAAAATTTGAAAATCTTGAAAAAATTGAAGATCAAATAGAAGTTCTTTTGCAAATTCAAGGACTTTTTGGAAGAAAAAATTCCGGAAACTTGATAGCCATTGGAGGAGTTAAAGAGGCAGGAGTGGCAACACTGTCTTCCAAACTTTCTAACTGGAAAAAGAATTATACCGATGTTCGCATAATCGACCAATCGGCATCCGGAATTTACAAAACCTATTCCGAAAACTTGCTTGATTTGCTATGAGTTGGCGCACGGTAGTTATTTCTTCCCGATGCAAGTTGGATTTTAAAATGGGATTTATGGTTGTTCGGGGAGAAAGCACACAACGGGTTTTCTTGGATGAAATTTCGGTTTTGCTCATTGAAAACCCGGCGGTGTCCTTTACCGGATGTTTGCTTCAAGCCTTGGTCGCGAAAAAAATAAAGGTAATTTTTTGTGACAACAAGCATCTTCCCATGGCAGAATTGGTTCCTTATTACAACAGTTACGATTGTTCCAAAAAGGTTAAATCCCAAATTGCTTGGTCTGCTGAAACTAAAGGCGACGTTTGGACGGAAATCGTTAAGGAAAAAATAAAAAAACAGGCCGGTTTTTTGTTGGATTTGGGAAAAACTACTGAAAGGGACATGCTTCTTTCCTATATTTCGCAAATTGGGTTTAACGATTCAACCAATCGGGAAGGTCACGCCGCAAAGGTTTATTTCAATGCCCTCTTCGGAATGGATTTTTCTCGCAACGACTGCAACACAACAAACGCAGCTTTAAATTATGGTTACAGCATTATTTTATCGGTTTTTAGTCGCGAAATTGTTGCATCGGGATATTTGACACAGTTGGGAATTTTTCACGACAACATTTTTAATCCCTTTAATTTGGCCTGCGACCTTATGGAGCCTTTCAGAATTTTGGTTGACAGAAAGATAAAATCACTGACTCTAAATATTTTTGAAAGCGAACAAAAGCGAGACATTGCAGATCTTTTAAATGACAGCGTCATAATAAATTACACGCGACAAACGGTTTTAAATGCCATAAAGATTTATTGCCACAGTGTTTTTGATGCCTTGGAATGCGGGAATCCTGCGGTGATCTCCCATTATGAACTTTCAAATTTTGAAAAATGAGTTACCGTTTTATGAGAATTATTGTTTTTTTTGACCTTCCCACCGAAACATTGGAAGACAAGCGAGAATATCGCAAGTTTCGAAAAATGCTGATTGAAAATGGCTTTGTGATGATGCAAGAATCTGTGTATTGTCGAATGCTTTTAACTCCCGGTGCCGGAAGATCGGTAATTTCTACTATACGGAAAAATCGTCCAAAAAAAGGTGTTGCCCAAGTTCTTACGGTTACGGAAAAGCAATTTGCCGCCATGGAATTTATTTCAGGGGAATCCAAAATGGATGTAATTTCAGACGATAAGAGGTTGGTAGTTTTATGACTTTTGCCCATGAAGAAATAGGCCATATTATTTCATTTGATTCCGATTCGGTGGCGGAATTGGTTATTGAAAACCGCAAGCTTTTTTTTGCCCTTGTGGAAGATTTTTTCAATCAATCCGACGGATTAGCCGGGAAAATCGTAATTTCCCATAATAACAAACCTTTGGAAATTTCTCGTCATTGCGAAATATTGACTCAGTTTGCACCTTTCGATATGAACAAAAAGACGCTTTTGTCAAAAATTCATTCCGCTTTGGAAAAAGATGCCATAAATGAAGAAAATTACATGAAAACCATGGAATTTTTGAAGGATTTGGAACTGTTTTTGGAAAATCTTTCCAAAGATTTTCCTTGTCCGCTGACATTTCAAAAATTATCTGTTTCCTCACTGATTAAAGCAGCTTCACCGGAAGTGGATGATGTAACAAAACCACCTTTGGAAAAAATTTTAGATTACATGGATTTGGTGCGGGAGTTTGACAGAGACAAACTTTTTGTTACCGTGAATTTGCGAACCTTTTTTGACGATTCCGAAATGGGAATTTTTACGGAATCGGTTTGTTTTAAAGGCATAAAACTTCTTATGCTGGAAAATTTTTCTCAAAAACCCTTAAATCATGCAAAGCACTACACCGTGGACGACGATTTGTGCGAATTTTAGTTGACAGATAGAAAAAACTGTGCTATAATAAAATGATTCCCCATGGAATTACCGGCAATATCGTAGTACCTGCCGACTTTCACCTCGAATTTGAAATTTGAGGTTTGAGAGTAGTGTAATTTTGTAGGGAACTCAAACTAACATTTTGTAACAAAGTTTTTTTCCATAGTTTGAGAGTAGTGTAATTTTGTAGGGAACTCAAACAAAC
>JAFNZQ010000257.1 GCA_017382775.1 Spirochaetaceae bacterium | reverse complement strand
TTACCGGCACCTGTGGAGACCTCACCGAAAATAATCTTTTCGGCCGCCCGTCCACCTAAAAGAACGTCAATTTCCGCAAGCATTTCCGATTGAGTGACCAAATAGGTGTCATCATCGGGCTTATGTAAGGTATAGCCCAAGGCCTGACCTCGGGGAATAATTGAAATTTTATGCACCGGATCTGCCTTTTCCGTGAAGGCGGCCGTGAGAGCGTGTCCCGTTTCGTGATATGCAATAACCTTGCGGACGGAATCTTTTATTACACGGCTTTTTTTCTGCAAACCGGCAATGGCCTTTTCCACAGCCTCGTCAAAATCACCCATGGAAGCCTGTTTGCGACCGGCTCGTACCGCAAGAAGGGCCGCTTCATTTATTACATTTGCCAAATCGGCGCCGGCGAAACCGCTGGTGGTTCGAGCGATGGCCGACAAATCCACATCGGGAGCCAGTTTTACGTTTTTGGCGTGGATTCGCAAAATGGCCTCTCGGCCTTTTACGTCCGGGCGATCCACCATAACCTGGCGGTCGAAACGTCCGGGACGCAAAAGGGCGGGATCCAGTACGTCGGCACGGTTTGTGGCGGCCAAAAGGATGAGACCGGTGGCATTATCGAAGCCGTCCATTTCCACCAAAAGTTGGTTCAAGGTTTGTTCCCTCTCATCGTTTCCGGAAATTCCGTTCATACGGCTTTTACCGATGGCATCCAATTCGTCTATGAAAACAATGGCCGGTGCCTTTTCCCGTGCTTGACGGAAAAGGTCACGAACCCGACTGGCACCCACACCCACGAACATTTCCACAAAGTCGCTTCCGGAAATTCTGAAAAAGGGAACGCCGGCTTCTCCCGCAACGGCTCGTGCCAAAAGGGTTTTTCCCGTACCGGGGGGACCTACCAAAAGTACGCCCTTGGGGATTCGTCCACCGATTTCAGTGTATTTTTGTGGGGATTTCAAAAAGTCCACCACCTCAACCAATTCTTCCTTGGCCTCATCAACACCGGCCACATCGGAAAAACGGGTTTGAACCTTGCCTTCGTCAATGGCACCGGAACGAGAATTACCTGCGGAAAAAAGGCCACCGCCCAATCCGCCACCCATGCGACGGAAAAGCAATCTCCACATGAAGAACACAAAAAGGAAGGGTAAAATCCAGTTGAGCAAAAAATCCAAAATAAAATTACTTTGGCGATGGGCTGCCTTGTAGGAAACCTTGTTTTCATCCAAAAATCGGATAAAATCCTCGGTCCAAATGGCGGGAGTGCGATGTTTCACGCCTTGGACAGATCGTTTTAAATAAGTCAATCCGGTATCTTCCTGAAAGTCCCCAATAGGCACGGCTTCGTAGCCCACGAAAAAGGTTTCTCCCAATTCCACGGAAACGATTTTTCCCGATGAAATAAGGGCCTTGAATGTGGGAAAATCCACAATGTCGTCGGATTGTGCCATTGCCATAATGTTTGGAATGGAAACCACAAACATTATTATTAAAATAATTGCCCAAATAGGAAGTTTTGGGCCTTTTTTAGGCTCGGGATCATCCTTATTGCCTTTGAAATTCATGTTGAAAAATTTTAAAAAGGGATCTTCATCATTATTTTTGTTATCGTTTTTTTTGTCGTTAGCCATTCTATTTAAAAAAACTCCTTCAGCATAGAATATACTATAAAATTTAATTTTTGTCAATAGCCATGATGATTTTTAATGATTTTAGAATACGGTATACGGTACCACGGAGGATGTTCGAAAGAAAAAGTCGGCATTCACCACATAACGGCCGTTTTCCACATGAATAGCCGGCGGAGACTGAAAAATTACCGAACCGGTTATTTCCTTTGGCTTGTTTTTCAGCACCCCTCGCAAATTTTCCTTTACCGCAGTTTTCACAGCCTCTTCGCAAGCGGCACGGATGCCTTCCGCACCCTTTATGAAGGGACCGCTTCCCACTCCGTGAAGTTTTTGATAGGCAATGCTTTCCCAAATTTTTTTTCGCTCCGAAAATCCGTCGGGCATTTCCACGGAAACAGCACAGATGAATTTTCCATCTTCGATTTCCGGTTTCGAATATTTTATTCCCTCCGCGGGATAATTCTGAATGGGTTCCAGCAGAAAAAATTCATCGACCTTTCGCACCGAATCCGAAGGCGTAAAGGTAAATTCCCAACCGTAGGCAATTCCGGTAGCCAAAAAGGGCGCCAATTCCTTTATTCCGTTCAAAGCGTATTGATAAAGTTTTTCCCCATCCTTAGGCTTATATTCCAGGGATGGTTCCGGCTCCAAAAAAGCCCAAAGTCGGAAAGTATGCACTTCCCTTTCTTGGGAGAAAAGACATTCCGATATGAAGAGAAAAATTGCCGCGAAAAAAATGACCTTACCGATACGCATCTCTCCAAACCTTTATGGGATTTATACCCATTCGCACAATGAAATAAAGGAATGCAAAAATGAATCCGGCAAGATGGGTGGAATGGGAAATCAAGCCCATTCCGCGGGAAAATGAGCCTATAAGCTCTATGGCAGCATAAACCGCAATCAGCAAGGGAGCGGGAACAGGTACGACAAACCACACGAATATGGATGAGCGAGGAAATATCACCGCAAAGGCAAAGAGGATGGAAAACAGCACTCCCGATGCTCCCATCAGGAAAACGTGGAAACTTCCGGATGCCCAATAGGCCGAGAAGGCGGCAATTCCGCAAAAAAGGCAGGAAAGAAGGTAAAACAGCAGAAATTCCTTGGAGCCCAATGTTTTTTCGATGGTACATCCGAAAAAGATTATTCCCAACATATTGAAAATCAAATGTTGTATATCATTATGAACGAAGGCGTAGGTTAAAAGTTGCCAAAATGCCCCTCCTCTGATTACCGCGGTTATGTTTAAAGACAGAAGAGCATATAACTGAGGAATATTTGAAAGGGCTATAAATATAAAAACATTTATAGCCACCAAAGTAAGGGCGGCGTTCCAAAATGTATATCTAAACGGACGTCGTAAAAGCTTCAAACCATCTCCTTGTATCAATTTACCAAAGGTAATTTTCCGGAACGGAATTTTTCGTTTTGTTTTACGAAAAAGTCGATGTTGCCTGCCACAAAAAGGCCACAATAAAGTGTGAGAACAAAACCCATGGTAAGATAAATTGCTGCCAGCAAAGATGTGTCGGTCACCAAAGTGCCGGTGAAAATAACGGAAAGCAAAATGGTTGCGATTACCGCCAGTCCGCCGGCAACCCATTTTCCCATGGAAATCGGTTTTATCTCCATTTTTGTAATATCTAAACGCCGGGAAATTTCCCACAAAAGCGCTTCGGTAATTGATTCCTCGGATCTGTTTTCCCGAAGAAGTTGCTTTTCCGCCAAATAAAGGGTGCGTACCGTTTTTCTGCAATCTTGGCATAGCAAAATGTGCAGAGTCAACGAAATCGGTAACCTTTCGTTTTTGTCCAAAGCGAAAAATTTTTCCATTGCGTCATTACACTGTTGTTCCGAAAAAAGTT
>JAFNZQ010000256.1 GCA_017382775.1 Spirochaetaceae bacterium | reverse complement strand
CAGCACAATGGTCTTAAGGACGTGGATGCGGTTTTAACAACTCGTGAGTTGGCAAAATTGATTAAACGTTCCGGTATAAATTTCAAGAAACTCTATGATGAAGACTTTGATTACGACATCGTAGGTGAATACACCGGTGCCGGTGTAATCTTTGGAGTTACCGGTGGCGTTATGGAAGCAGCTTTGCGAACCGCCTATCATGCTCTTACCGGTGAAGAATACGGCCACATCAAGTTTGAAGCTGTTCGCGGCTTTGACGGAATCAAAGAGGCTGAAATCGAAATCAAAGACAAGAAAATTTGGGTTGCTGTGGCTCACGGTATGAAGAATGCCCAGGTTCTCTTGGATGATATTCGTGCAGGAAAGAGCAAATATGTATTTATCGAAATTATGGGATGTCCCGGTGGATGTATCGCCGGCGGTGGACAACCGTACATTAAGCCTCAGTTGATGCCCAACGAGACACCTGACATTATCGATACCTACAAGGATAAACGAGCAGAGGCTCTTTATTCCGAGGACGAACGACAGATGATTCGCCAGAGCCACAACAATGCTCAACTTAAGGCATTGTATTCCAAGTTCTTAGGCGAACCCAATTCTCACAAAGCCCACGAACTTTTGCACACTACTTATAGTCGACGGGAAGCTTTCCCCGAGAAGGAAGCGTAAAAGAAAGGGTTGCAACCTCTCTCCTTGGGGAGGGGTTGTGAGCGTTCACAAAAAGGCCGATTTCGGAGGTTTCGGAATCGGCTTTTTCATTTTAAAAAAAAGCGCACCCTTTCGAAGGACGAAAAGGTGCGGAAAGTCGGGGAAGAAAGTCCTATTTGTGGTAATGGGAATTCTCCACGAATTTGGCGTAATCAGCCTTTGTCACGCCTTGGTTGCGAATTATGGCCGTTATCAGTTTGCCGCTTTCTTTAACGGTGCGTTTTTGCGTTTCGTAATCCACATGGACTATTCCGAATCGGGCTGCTTCACCCTCTCGCCACTCGAAGTTGTCGGTGAATGACCAGTGGTAATAGCGTTGGATGCGGTTTTCGGTTTCGCTGATGAGTTTCAGCTGATCGTAAATGAAACGCGGTCGGAAACTGTCGCTGTTATCGCAGGTTCCGTTTTCCGTTATGAAAATGGGATATTCTTCGCCGTAGGTTGCGGAAAGTTTTTGACACAAGCGGATTAGTCCCTCGTGGTAAATTTCCCAGTCCAAGTCATTTTTGTCGCAACCTTCTCGTACTCCGTCACCGATTCCGGAACAGGTACTTCGGGAATAATAGTTGATTCCGATAAAGTCGTAGTAGCGACCGGGTTCCACGCCTTTCAGTGACAAAACCGGCAAGCGACTTTGTCCCGTCATCATGGAGTGGGTAATGGCTGTTTGAAAAAGATATTCCGAAAGCCATGCGGAAAATCTATGCCAAAGGTTGCCTTTGTTTTTCGGTTCGAAGATTCGCAAATGGTTTGCAAAGGAAACACGGGTTTCATCCCGTTTCTTTCCCATGGAAAGGCGTTTTTCGTGGATTAACTTGTAGGCTGCAATGTGGGCACGAGTCATATTTGTGTAGGATTTTGCCAGTGCCGCAATGGATTTTTTCTCCGGCGGCCAAATTCCGTAAAAAAGGCTGTTTGTGCTGTAAATGTTGGGCTCGTTTATGGTGATGTAATCTTCTACCAAGTCGCCCATTGAATCCAAAACCTGATTGCAAAAATTTAGGAATATATCCACGGCTTCATCCTGGGTCCATCCGCCCATGTCTTCAAACCAAAGGGGATTGGTAAAATGGTGGAGAGTCAACATGGGTTTTATCCCCTTGGAAACCATGTATTCAATTTCAGTTCGGTAATGGGAAAGGGCCTCTTGAGAAAAATTGTTGCGAGAAGGCTCGATTCGACTCCATTCAACTCCGAAACGATATATTTGCAGCCCCATTTCTGCCATTAAATCTATGTCTTCTTTCCAACGACGATAATGGTCGTCGGCACGAACCGGCGTTGTCCCGTCGTCCACCTTGCCTTGAGCGGCAAATCGTGCCCAGTTGTTATTTTCGTCGCCACCTTCGATTTGGGTTGCAGCGGTGGCTGTTCCTATGAGAAGGCCTTCTTTCAGTTTGAATTCCATTTTATGCCTCGCTTCTGTTTTCTCCCGTTTTGCCGGCCTCGATGTCGGCAATTATGCGGGTATATAATTTTTCGTCGATGCGAAATTTTTTCATATAAAGGACAAACCCAATTAGTATGCAAATCAAAGGAAAAATCATCATGAAAATCTTCATTATCCAAACAGAACTTGCCGGTGTAGCATTGATAATTTCCATTGCTTTTTCGGGGTTTAAACCTTCTTGATTGCTAATCATGTTGATTCCGGAAATTATGAGGGTGAATGAGATTATACTTTTACTTATGGCACTTCCAAATTGATTGATAAAAGGCTGAACGGCAAAACTGGCTGCTTCGTTCCGTTTTCCTAACTTCCATTCCCCGTATTCCACCGCATCGGCCAAAAACAGAAGCATCAAAAGCTGGATTAAGGCTTGGGCGAAGAAAAGTCCCAGTCCGGAAATGGCAATTAAAGGCAATTTTTCGAAAGAGAAAAAGAAAAGTATGTAGGACAAACTGACGGTAATCATTGACACGGTGTACAATTGTTTGCGACTGAATTTTTTGCGGAATAAGGGGAAGCAACTGAGTGCGGTCAATTGAGCCACT
>JAFNZQ010000024.1 GCA_017382775.1 Spirochaetaceae bacterium | reverse complement strand
GGTACTTTGTCCGGTGGCAAGGTACTTTGTTCCATGGCAAGGTGGGCTTTTTCCATGGCAAGGTGGGCTTTTTCCATGGAATATTTATAAAAAGAATTTTCCTTTTTCCCAAGGCTTTTTTCATGGAAGGAAGGCTTGACTTTTTTTAATTTTTGGTGTATAATTGCGCACGCGTTTTTTTGTGGGAGGAAAAATGAGCGTAGGTTTAATCACTAATTTAATCCGTGGTGGGATTCAGCAGGTTTTGGTCTTGGCTGCTCCCGTCTTGTTTGTAAGTCTTATTGTGGGTTTGGTGGTTTCCATTTTCCAAACCATTACCTCGATTCAGGAACAAACTTTGACCTTTGTTCCGAAAATTTTAGCAATTTTGGCTATGGTGGCTTTGTTGTCCGCCTGGATGTTCAACAGCATGAGCGACTATACGATAACGCTTTTTGAGATGATACCCAGGATTGCCCGGTAATGTTTGAAGAGATTATTGCCAATTTTCCCCATTTTACTCTGGTTGCGGCACGGTGTTTTGCCTTGATAATGACGACACCTGTGCTGTCAACACCCACTGTGTCTCGTATGGCAAAAATTGCCTTGGCGGGTTTTATGGCATTTTTGGCACTTCCCACTGCCACATTACAAAATTGGCAAATCAGTAATTATAATTTAGAATTTTTGCTTCTCCTCATTGGCGAGGGACTCATTGGGGTAATAACCGGATTGTTCGTCACTTTGATTTTTGCCGCATTCAGTTCCGCAGGTCAATTTTTCACCTACCAAATGGGTTTTGGTGCCTCGGAAGTTTACGACGCCTTGGCACAAGTGGAAAATCCCTTGATGGGCCAATTTTTCAACCTTGTGGCGATTTTGATTTTCTTGGAAACGGATTGTATGCAAACCCTGTTTTTGGGTGGCTTTTTTCGCAGCATTGAATCCATAAATGCCTTTACCCTGGTGGGAATGAAAGAGCATTTTGTACAATTTTTGCTTTCCGGCTTGACGGATTTATTTTTTGACGCAATGTTGATTTCATTGCCCATAATGGGAACCTTGTTCCTCATTTCCCTTTCCACCGGTATTTTATCCAAGGCCGCACCTCAAATGAACCTTTTGTCGGAGGGTTTTCCCATTACAATTATGTGCGCCTTTTTTCTCATAATAATTCTTTTGCCAATGATGATAAATTTCTTTTCCGCATCCTTTGATAGAGCATTCTTAAAGTTGGAAACCCTTTTCGCAACTGTTATTCCGGGAGGAATATGATGGCGATTATGTGTGAAAGAATGGATTTTCCGCGATTGCTCATAAAAAAGCCGGAAGACTGCTTTGTGCCATCCATTGACTTGCAATGGTTCGCTGCCGAAGACGAAGGACGGACGGAAGAGCCCACGGAGCGTAAAATACGAAAGGCCCGTGAGGAAGGACGGCTGGCGAAAAGCCAAGATTTGAACACGGCTGTGGTTTTTCTTTTGGTAATAATGGCTCTGGTGTTTTTGGCAAAGTGGATTTTACGCAACTGCCTTGACCTAATGGGCTTTTTCTTCACCCGTTGCACCAATGAAAACATTATGGACGGTGCTTTCGGAATGGCCTTTTTCGCATATTTTTTGAAAATTACCCTTCCCCTACTCCTAATTGCCATGATTGCGGGAGTTGTTGCAAATTTGATTCAAAATAACGGTTTTTTAGTTTCCACAAAGCCCTTGGAACCGGATTTTTCCAAAATAGTGCCTAATGTGGGCAAGTATTTGCAAAAAACAATTTTTTCCGTGGAAGGCGGCTTCAATATTTTTAAATCCATATTTAAGGTGGTTGTGCTTTTCGCCATTGCCTATATTATTATTAAGGACGATTTGGCCACCCTCATGTCCATGATAAACACGAATTTGTATCAGGGATTTACCCATGTGGCAAAAATGGCGGCGAAATTGCTTTTTACCTGCGCCGGTTTTTTCCTCATAATGGCTGTTCCCGATTATTTGGTTCAAAAATACCAGTTTCGCGAATCATTGAAAATGACAAAAACGGAAGTCATGCAGGAATATAAGGAAGAAGAAGGCAATCCGATGGTGAAAGGGCAGTTAAAACAACGGATGCGTTCAATGATGATGCAGAATCTTCCCAAGTTTGTGGCAAAGGCGGATGTGGTTATAACGAACCCGACTCACTTAGCCTGTGCCATTGAGTACGATCGAACCACAATGGATGCGCCACAGCTGAACGCCAAGGGAGCCGACCTTATGGCCCAGCGAATCAAAGAAATTGCTGCGGAAAACAACGTTCCCATAATTGAAAACAAACCTTTGGCCCGAGCAATTTACGCAACCGTGGAGGTGGGAGACCAAATTCCCGAAAAGTATTTTCAAGCCATTGCAACTGTGTTAAGTCAGGTTTACAAGATGAATGCGGAAAAGGCCAAAAAATGGCTGTAATGCAAAGAATTTATTCAGAAAAAACAGGAAAAACGAGAATTTCTGTTGACAAATTTTTAGTTCTGTGATAGAATAATTTTACGCCCGGATGGTGGAATTGGTAGACACGCTAGTTTCAGGTACTAGAGTTCGCAAGGACGTGCAAGTTCAAGTCTTGTTCCGGGCAAATCAATCAGGGTGCGGTGAATTTATATCCCTTACCACGTATTGTGTGGATGTATTTTGCCGCATCTCCCACGTCACCGATTTTTTGGCGTAATCGTGCAATGTGTACATCCACTGTACGGGTGGACGGATCGCCATTGTAACTCCAAACGGCTTCCAACAGTTGTTCCCTGTCGAGAATTTCCCCCTCATGTTTATAGAAAAAGTCCAGCAATCGGATTTCTTGGTCGTAAAGTTGCCTTTCTTCACCCTTAACCACAACGAAGCCACGTTTTAGGTCCACGGTTAATTCGGATTTTTTGGACACAACCTTTTGTGCCTTTTTGGCAGCTTCACCACGGCGAATTTGCACGTCAATGCGAGCGAGAAGTTCTTCCATGTCAAAGGGCTTGGTCATGTAGTCGTCAGCCCCGGAACGCAATCCCGTCACCTTATCGTCCAGTTGGCTTTTTGCCGTGAGCATAATTATGGGAGTATAACAATTTTCTTCTCTAAGGATTTTAGCAACGGTTACGCCGTCCATTTCGGGCAACATAACATCCAGTAGTATTAACGAAAATTCGGTATTTCGAGCAATTTCCAATCCTTCGGCACCATTTTCCGCAAGGGTTATTTCGAAGCCCTCCGCTTCCAAACTGTCGGAAAGTCCGTTTCGCAATCCTACTTCATCTTCCACAATTAAAATCGATTTAGCCATGACAACCTCTATTATATTTTAACATAATTTTCACCGTTTGGCAAGCCAATTTCACAAAGTTTTACATTGTAAATTTTTTGTTCGCAAAAGCCTTTCCAAGGCCCATTTTGTGGAATCAAAGGCAATTTCATCCATGGGGATTTCATCCTCGGAAATCCATTCCAGGGATGAAACCTCACCTGCATCGAATTTGGTTAGATCGCAATCTTTGGAAAGGGTTGTGAGAAAAAAGGAATCGCAGGTGGGATAGACCACGCCTTTGTATTCGTAGAAATTATGAAAGCTGCAAAAGTAAGTCAAATCACCGCATTTAAGACCGGTTTCTTCAAAAAATTCTCTGTGACCGGCCTTTTCCAAGGATTCTCCCTTATCAACGAAGCCACCGGGTAAGGCCAAAAAGCCTTGACGAGGCAATTTGGCCCGACGCTCAAAGAGGATTTTTCCATTATGTTCCGCGATTACTGCCACCGCCGCGGCAGCATCGAGAAAAAAGGAAAAATCACAACTTTTGCAACGCCAATTTTGTCCGTTCAAAAACTCAATGGATTTGTTTCCGCACTTTGGACAAAAATTAAACAGGTGTTCATTCATGGTGATTAAGAAAGGTTTTGTCTCCACGCCATGCCGACGGATTTCCCGGTCCCACAAATTCGTTTAAGGGGAAGGATGCGGAAAGGCTGTTTTGTATGAAATCCTTGGCGATTTTCACAGCTTCCAAGGGGGATTTGCCCAGTGCCAATGCGGCTGCGATGGCGGCGGATGTGGTACAACCGGCCCCGTGATTCCATTTTGTGGAAATTAAGGGCTTTGTCAACCAGTGAAATTCAGTTCCGTCATAAAAAAGGTCGCAACTTTCATTGGAATTTTCCATGGCTGCCAATTTGGCGCCACCCTTTATAAAGACGTTTTTTGCGCCCTTTTTAATTAAAATTTGGGCTGCATTTTGCATATCTTCACGGCTGTTTATTTTTATTCCGGAAAGTTGTTCGGTTTCGAATATGTTGGGGGTTACCACCGTGGCCAAGGGTAAAAGCAGTTTTTCGGTGGCGGCGTTTATTTCGGGGTTCAAGGCTTCATCGGTGCCTTTACACACCATAACGGGATCCAAAACGTAATTGCTAACCTTATTTTCTTTCAAAGAGGCTGCGATTACTTTAACATTTTCTTCGGTTCCGATCATTCCGGTTTTGGCAGCAACGGCACCCACTCCGGAAAATACGGTGTC
>JAFNZQ010000255.1 GCA_017382775.1 Spirochaetaceae bacterium | reverse complement strand
AGCTTGTTTTTCACACAAAATTTTCATACGGTTCAATCCTTTCAATCGCTTCAATTTAAAATGAATAATATAAAATATATTTTTCTTTTTATTAGTCGTAGTAGTAGGGGTTGTGAATTTGTGGAAACCCTTTCCAAACGCTGTAAAATCAATACGTGTTACTACTTTTTTTCGTGAAAATCACTGTTAAAATTATCTTTAAAAATGTGAATGATTTTTTACTCTTCCACACCTTGTGAAAACTTGTTGGTGGAATGTGAATAACAAGTGAAAAATTCGTCTGTAATTTTCACAACCGTTCACACCGTTTTCACAGGCTTTCCACCGTTAAGATTCGGAAATGTTTTTCACGATATCGTCCACCATACCTTTAAAGGAACTGTTTTCCGCCATTTTTTCTTCTACTTTTTGAATGGCGTATACCACGGTGGAGTGGTCGCGACCGCCAAACTCTTCGCCGATGGCTTCCATGGAAAGACCCGTGATTTGTCTCACCACGTATTGAGAGACTTGACGGGCGGAAGAAATGGTGGCGGAGCGTTTACCGGAACGCACGTCGTCGGGCGATACCAACATGGTACGGGACACTTCGTTAATAATGCGTTCCACCGTGACGGGAACGGGCTGACTGTCCTGCTTAATATCGCGAATGGCGGCTTGCGCTGTTAAGATGGACGGGCTCTCCCCTTCCAACATACATTGTGCCTGCATACGGCGAACGGCACCTTCCAGTTGACGCACGTTGCTTTTCAGTTGGGTGGCAATGTATTCCGCTACGTCGTTATCAATGGCAATGTCCAGCAGTTGAGCTTTGCGTTTGATAATGGCAATGCGGGTTTCCAGATCCGGCGGCTGAATATCTGCCAAAAGACCCATTTCAAAACGGGTACGAAGCCGTTCTTCCAAGGTGGCAATTTCTTTCGGCGGACGGTCGGAAGTGAGCACGATCTGTTTATTGGCTTGGTGCAGCGCATCAAACGTATGGAAAAATTCTTCCTGCACGCCCACCTTACCGGCAATAAACTGAATATCGTCGATCAGCAGTAGATCGACCTGCCGATATTTGGCACGAAATTCTTCCGGCGATTTATCCCGCAACGCTTCGATGAGTTCGTTGGTCATAAATTCGCCTTTGGTATACAAAATTTTGGTGCCGGGCGATTTTTTACGGATCTCGTTGCAAATGGCGTATAACAAGTGGGTCTTACCAAGCCCCGAACCGCCGTAAATAAACAGCGGGTTGTAGTTACCGGCGGGTTTGTTGGCAACCGATTGGGATGCCGCGTGAGCAAATTTATTGGAAGGCCCTACCACGAAGTTTTCAAAGGAATATTCGTAATCGGAAGATTTTTTACCAAACAGATTTTCCGCCGCGGGAAATTCCGCCGCAGGAGCGGATTCAATTACCACGGGTTGGGGTGTCGGCTGTTCTTTACACAGGATCTCCAACTCGAAAGGAATTCCCCACACCGCCTCAAAGGCTTCTTTCAGTTTACGGGTATATTGACCGGCAATAATGCCCCGTTGAAAATCCGTATGCACCGAAACGATCACCTTGTTTTGTTCAATGCGGCAAGGCTCAATGCACTTGATCCACATATTGAACGCTACTTCGCTGATATCGTCTTGCGCGTGCAGATGATCCAGAATCCCGGACCAGGCTTCTTTGATATTTTCCATTCCTTTAAACCCCTTCACAAGCAGGAAATTTTAGCGATCCGTAAGCAAACATAATTTTACACCTAATTATAACATAATATTATACTAATTACAACTTATAAAATAAATTATTTTTCAATTTTTAAGGGATATTGAATGTCCACAATATACCAAGTCGCCGAAAAAGCGAAAAAAGGGCATTTACGGGCAAATTTAAAAAGCGGTAAAAACCCCGTCAAAAAAGAAAAACAAATAAAACAGTTGACTTTTTGCAAAAAGGTGTTATATAATAAGTCCTTGCAAGGCGAAAGGGGGAAAAGAAATGTTCCGGACATATCAGCCTAAAAAGAGACATCGTAAAATGGAACACGGTTTCCGTAAAAGAATGGCTACTGCCAACGGCCGTAAGGTACTGGCTCGCCGCAGAGCGAAGGGTAGAAAACGTCTCACCTATTAAAAAGAGCCACCTCGAGTGGCTTTTTTTTATAGCAGCGTTTAAAAAGAGGAACAGACTATGTCGAAATTGTATGTTCTGAAACAAAACAAAGAATT
>JAFNZQ010000254.1 GCA_017382775.1 Spirochaetaceae bacterium | reverse complement strand
TTACAGAAAATCTTTCAAATATAAAAACTTCATACAATGAATATATTTGTGATTATGAAAAAACAATGTTTGTATGCGAAGATGTTTCATTTCCTTACAATAGTTGTTACATAGGAACAGACGACACTCTTAATCTTAATGATTGGATTTGGTGTAGAAAAGATTCTGAAACTGATTTTTATTTTGATAGTTATGCAGAAAAAAGATGGGCAGAGGAATTAAAAGATATTAGAAGTTCTTCAATTCAGGAAGTAAAAGATTTAACAAGTACAAA
Organism: Spirochaetaceae bacterium; assembly: GCA_017382775.1. Lineage (GTDB taxonomy): Bacteria > Spirochaetota > Spirochaetia > Treponematales > Treponemataceae > RGIG268. The sequence continues at coordinate 1,777 of JAFNZQ010000254.1, read as the reverse complement.
ATTTCTTTGGGGAAAGAATTATCCTTTTAATTCAGAAGTTAAATTTGAATATTACTTAGATGGAATCTATTCTTCATATCCTGACTTTGTAATGAAAGACAAAAATGGTTTTATTCATATTTTTGAAGTAAAAAGTGTAAATGTATCGAATAAAATAAAATTAGATGAAGAAGAATATAAGGAAAAAATAAAAGCTTTGGAAAATTGCTACAAAGAATGTTCAAAAAAAACAGGTCATTTTTTTTATTTACCAATTCTTGATAATAATATTTGGAAAATAACACGTTTTCGCAACGGTGAAAAAAGTATTATTACGTTGGATAAATTGAAGAAAAGTCTGAATAATTAAAATGGGCCTTACACAATGAAAAATTTTAAAATAAAAAATGGGCGATACTAGAATCGAACTAGTGACCCCAAGCGTGTCATGCTTGTACTCTAACCAACTGAGCTAATCGCCCTCATTCAAGGTGTTTTAATCCTATCACAAATGAAAAAAAATGTCAATGAGTTTTTGAAAAAATGTTGATTTTTTTTTTTATTTTTTGTAAAATTGACTATGAATTTTCTTTGCTTCGGCAGACCCATGACAGACATTTTTTTCTCCCATCCCGATTTTGATTTTTTACCATTTGAATGGAAGGCAAACTCGGTGGAACACGTTGATGAAGAAAAAATGGCATCCATTTTGGAAACTTTGAAAGATGAGGCTGAGAATTTTTCCCTTTGGGACTGTGCATGTTCCGGTGGTAACTCCCTGAACACGGCCTTTGCTTTAACCCATTACGGCCACAAGGCCTTTTTTTACGGCTCGGCGGGCGACGATGCCTTTGGAGACTTTGTGGACGAAAAACGTCGGGAACGGGGAATTTTCGGAAGAATAAACCGTCTTTCGGGAAAGAAAAGCGGCGTTTTCTTGGTGCTTCAAAAAAATGATGAAACAATGGTTTTTGCAAGTCCCGGAGCCGCTCGGGATTTTGTTTTTTCCGATTTTACCCGGGATTTTCCCGAAAAATGGGATTGTGCCATGGTGGAAGGAACGCTGCTTTTTAGGCCGGAGGAATTTTTCAACATTGACGATTTCGTCTTCGCGAACAAGGAATTTCTTGCCATTGACGGTACATCACCTTGGTTTTCTAAAATTCTTGGGGAAAATTTTCATCGAATAAAATCCCAAAAAATTGTGTTTTTGAATGAATGGGAATGGAAGAGTTTCACGGAAAATGTCGGAAGGAGCCTCAAGGAGCTAACCGCCGAGGACGAAACAATTTTTGTAAAAAAAATGGGTGAAAATGGGGCCGCAGTTTATCAAGGTAGCCGAACTTTCACATCACGAGGCAGGAAAATCCCTGTGGCCAACGATGTTGGCGCCGGTGATTTTTTCCAAGGAGCCTTTCTCCATCATTACTTAACGGAAGGCGACATCGAGGCGGCCCTTAATTTTTCCGTGGAAGAAACCGCATCATTTTTGGAAAAACGGCTAAATCACGGCTGAAAACACTTCCCCGATGTTTTCCCGAATTATCAAATCGGCCCTGCCGTCGGCGGAGGTTTCCGTTTTGTTTATTAAAACCAGGTTTTTTCCGGCAAAGTAGTCAATCATTCCCGCAGCCGGATATACAATAAGGGAAGTTCCGCCAATAATGAGGGTTTCGCACTGTTCGATGGAACGAATTGCTCCCACCACAACTTGGTTGTTCAGGGACTCTCCGTACAAAACCACATCGGGTTTAACCCTTCCGCCACATTTTGGGCACAAGGGAATTCCGTCGGCTGC
>JAFNZQ010000253.1 GCA_017382775.1 Spirochaetaceae bacterium | reverse complement strand
GTGGGAGACAACCCGTTAGCAGATGAAAAACTTATAGCAAAGATGCAAACTGTGTTTTATAGAACGAATACAATTGTAGCACCTGAATTCAATGAAAGCCTTGGAAATCCAATCATCTTTCCGTTCCGATATCGCACAGAACTTATGCGTTTATCGGGAGATACCGGAGGGAAAAAAATTATTTATACGCATATGGGAGATGTCACAAAAATCCAGGCTCCTCCGACAGTACTTTTCGATATTGACACTGTTGATGATATTTATAAATTATGATCAATTCCCCGGGGTCCGCAGAACACTTTTTTCACGCGTCCCCAACTATTCGAAAAATTCGAATAGTTCGAATTTCCGCAACCTCTACCTAGATCATCACATGAGGGCAACTATTCGAAAATTTAAAACAGTTGCCGCAATAAACGCACCAAACACAACGCATCCCCAACCATTCGAAAAATTCGAATAGTTGCGCCTCCCACACACAACAAAAAAAAAGCGTAAAATCTCCGCCGAAACAGAAATTTTACGCGAAAATAAAAGGTCGCAACTCCCCTCCCGAATTGCGACCATGTGGTAAAATTAAACCTTCTTCATGTTCTTGCGCATATCAATGATAACCGCGGTGATGATGATGACACCCTCCACGATCTGCTGCCAATATGCATGAATACCCATAAGTGTCATACCGTTTTTAACCACGGAAAGGAACAAAGCGCCGACAACAGCACCCCAAATCGTACCGATACCGCCGGTCTGGCTGGTACCACCGATAGTGGTAGCGGCAATGGCGGTCAACTCATAACCGGTTGCGGCACCGGGATGAGCACTACCGGTTCGTCCCAAGAAGACCACGGCTGCCAAACCGGCACACAAACCGGCGATGGTAAAAATCAGGATTTGGTTGCGCTGAACCTTGATACCGGAAATGGCCGCAGCAGTTTTGTTAGCACCAATGGCAAAAACGCTCTTACCGAAACTGGTATAATTCAAAAGTATCCAGGCAAGGGCAATAACGATGGCATAAATCACGACCGGAACCGGAACAACACCCCACAACTTGCTGCCGATAAATTCAAAGCCTGCGGAAAGGTTACTAACCGGTTTACCACCTGTATACAAAAGAGCAAAACCGCGAGCAATGGTCTGCATACCGAGAGTGGCAATAAAGGCATGGATGTTCGTTTTGGCCACAAGGAAGCCGTTGATGGCACCACACAAAGAACCAATTCCCAAAGCAATCAAAATCGTTACAACTATGGGAAGCGGACCAAAGTTGGGAAACATCTTACCGGTGGCGGTGGCAACTTGTGCGAAAGACGCAGTGACCACACCGGCAAAAGCCAAAACAGATCCCACCGAAAGATCAATTCCACTGGAAATAATGACAAAGGTCATACCGATTGCCATAATACCGTAAATTGATGTTTGGTTAAGAACGTTGAACAAATTCTTCGCCGTCATAAATTCCGGACGAACAATTGTCAAAAAGATGATAATTAAAAAAAGTACGAAAACAATTCCGTATTTTTTAAGAATCGATGTTACTTGTGCTTTATCTAACTTCATAAAATCCCCCTAATTAGGCCTGCTCCGGAAAATCATCCAAAACACCTGTTGCGTAAGAAATAATTTTTTCTTGCGTAACACTGTCATCATTTTCCAGCATTGCCGTCATATGACCTTCATGCATAACCATGATTCTGTCGCTCATTCCTATAATTTCCGGAAGCTCCGATGAAATCATAACCACAGCCTTTCCCAACTGGGCAAGTCGATCAATCAACTTGTAGATTTCAGCCTTCGCGCCCACGTCGATACCTCGTGTAGGCTCATCCATGAACAAAATATCGGGACTGGTCAACAGCCAGCGTGCAACGAGAACCTTTTGCTGATTTCCACCGGATAAGTATTGTATTTCCTGCCGCAAACTGGGAGTTTTTACATTGATTTCATCAACGTATTTCTCGCAATCGTCCTTCATTTTGGAGAAATCCAACAATCGCGAACTCTTCAAATAGCTCTTAATGTGAGCAATGGTCATGTTGTCGGCCACAGAAAGCATGGGGAAGATACCCGTTTGCCGTCTTTCCTCGGTGAGAAGAGCCATTTTTTTATCGATAGCCTGGATTGGTGAAGTGATGTTCACTTCCTCGCCGGCAATGAAGACCTTGCCGGAATGCTTAACGCGAAGGCCAAACAAAGCCTCCACCAATTCCGTACGGCCGGCTCCAACCAAACCTGCAAATCCCAAAATTTCTCCACGACGCAAAGTGAAGGAAACATTTCGAAATTTTTCCCCGGTAAGATTTTTCACATCCAGTAGAACGTCACCGATTTTGCCACCTGTTTTGAAATACAGATTGTCGACACTGCGTCCGACCATCATGGAAATCATTTCATCAAGGGGGAACTCAGCGGTTTTCTTCGTTCCGATGAGTTCACCGTCGCGGAAAACCGTGGTACGATCGGTGATTTCAAAGATTTCGTCCATTTTATGACTGATATAAACAATGGAAATTCCACGTTCTTTTAGCTGACGAATTATCTTAAAAAGTTGCTTCACTTCCTTTTCCGTGAGAGAGGAAGTGGGCTCATCCATAATGATTAACTTAGAATTGTAGGATATTGCCTTGGCAATTTCAATCATTTGGATTTTTGCGACAGTTAAATCCGCCATAAGAGTTTTGGGATCATCTGTCATTTCGATGGATGCCAGCAGATCTGCTGTCATTTTGTACATTTTTTTGTGATCCACAAAGCCCATCTTTGTTTTGGGCTCACGCCCCAACCAAACATTTTCCATTATGGGGCGATACAGAACAGGACTCAATTCCTGATGAATCATGGAAATTCCCAAACTGAGAGAATCCCGTGTACTGGAAATATCACACTTCTTATTTTCAAACCAAATTTCGCCGCTGGTGGGACGATACATTCCGATGAGACATTTCATCAAAGTAGACTTTCCTGCACCGTTCTCACCAACCAAAGCATGAACTTCACCCTTCTCCACATCCAGGGAGACACCTTTAAGTGCACGGACGCCGGGAAAATCTTTAGTGACATTTTTTACAGAAAGAAGAACTTCAGCCACAATTGTCTCCTTTTCTTTTGTGAAAACGTATTGTCTTCAAAAATCAGCGCAGGAAATAAATCCTGCGCCTTTGGCTATGAATTATTTAAATTCCGCAACATTTTCGGGGGTGATCAATTTGAAGTCAACCCAAGTAATAGGTGCAGGAGTTGATCCGGAAAGTGCGGTCATGATTGTTTTTGCGGCACCTTCGCCCTGTCCTACTGCATCCTGCAAAACGGAACCGGCCAATTCACCATTTTCGATGGAAGTAATGGCATCGGGGATACCGTCAACACCGATAACCAAAACGTCTGTGCGTCCGGCTTCAGCGAGAGCGCGGTATGCACCAAGAGCCATTTCGTCATTGTTTGCGAGAACGGCATTCAACTGTGTTCCGTAAGCGGTGAGCCAGTTCTGAACAATGTTCAATCCCTGGTCGCGCTGCCAGTTACCGGTTTCTTTTGCCAAAACAGTGATTTCGGGATATTTGGAGTTGATAACGTTTTCGTTGCCTTCTGTTCGTTTCACGGCGCCTTCGTTGCTCAAAATACCCTGAAGGATTCCAACGCCACCGCGTCCGCCAAGTTTTTCACCGATATAATTCATCTGCATTTCACCGGCGGTAACTTCTTGAGAACCAACATAGTAAACGTTTGCCGGAGGATTGCTTTCGCCATAGGGATTTCGGTTGACATAGCAAATGGGGATTCCGGCTTCTTCGGCAGCCTTGGTGATGGGAGCCATCGCACTTGTGTCGACCGGAACAACTATAAGAGCATTTACACCCTGTGTAATCAACGAATTGATCTGATCCTGCTGCTGAATAACGTCTTCGCGAGCATCAGCTGTGATAAATTCAACTTCCGGGTGATTTGCCGCCAGATATTTCTCGCAAGCATCAACGATATAGGTCTGGAAAGTATCATTGAAGTTATTGATACAATAGCCTATTTTAAAAGATGAGCTGCTTGTCGCTTCTTTTTTTGCGCAACCGGCAAGAAATACTGTAGCAATAGCACAGCAAACCAACATAAATTTTTTCATCCTGTCCTCCTAGACATACGGTAATTGGCTTTTTTTATACACGATAAAGCCTATACGGTAATTATACAACATGATTTTTCACCTGTCAAGATTTTTTTTTAGATATTTCAAATTTTTACAAAGTAACAAAAGGAGTTAACCTTTGTGCATAAATGTGAGTTCGTGCTTGTTGTAGTTTAAATGAAGAACCTTTGAATTGGGGATTTTCGAAAATTCGTCGGCAGCGGCAAAGTCAGTTTCCCCTTGCATTTTCACAGTGCAAATCATGTTCACGGCGGGATTTTTTTCCAGGATTGATCTTACCCATTGGTAAAGTCGATTGGGATAGCAAATTACATCACTGAAAATCCACCGATAACGCGATATTTCGTCAATTGGCAAGGTGAAAGCATCGTGAGTGACGAAATTGAGGTTGGGATTTTTCATAAGGCGTGCATCAAGGGGAGAACGGTCGCAAGCGGTGACTTTGCATCCAAGATTCAGGAGGACGTAGCTCCATCCGCCGGGACAGGCACCGCCGTCGAAACAGAGGCTGTCTCTGCAAGGAAAATCGTTGAAGTGGTATTGAAATAAGGTCAGGGCTTCTTGCAGTTTTAAATATGCGCGCGATGGAGGATCCACATGATTTTCAATAAATTCCAAATGTCCTGCGGGTAAAGGTGCGGAAGTTTCTCGGGAGAACAAAATTTTTTCCGGAGAAAGAAGTGTCCAAATTCCCATTTCACTTTTGGGAATTTCAAAGGGAAATTGCCGCGGTTTGCGATTTACATAGGGCAATTTCTCCGCAATTAAAGCGGAACGGCGGAAATTTCCGCTTTGGTAATCTCCCCAATTACGCATCATTTGTTTTAAGGAATTTGCCCCTTCCGAAATGGACGAAAACTCCAAAATTTCGGGATTTCTGAATTGGCATTTACACCAATAAGGAACACGGGGAAGGTCCATTTTTTTAGGAAATAGAAGCAAATCCCCGAAAACCTCGTATTCTTCAAAAGGAATATTGCGAAAATTGAGCTCGTCCAAAATCTTTTTTGCAGAATCGGGGAAGGCTAAAAATGCAGAACCATCGAAAGGAAGAATTTTCACGGAAAAATCAGAAAATCAGGGTTCCGAAAAAATCTTTGTCATTCAAAATTTTTTCGATATTGTCAATGTCCGTTCCGCCGGCGCAAATTACCGAAATTCCCTTTTCTTGAGCGCGACGGCTGGCCACGGGATCAAAGGGAACGTTCTTTCCCGGAGACCATTCGTCACCGATGATTTTGCGGAAATCCGCCCAGGAAATTTTATCGATGGGCTTTGCATCGGGATTTTTTTTGGGATCATCGGTGTAAACCTGTTTTATGTTGGAAAGGTTTACCACAAGGTTTGAACCGAATTTTTCTGCCAAAAGGACGGCATCATTGTCTGTGGAAAAACCCGGCTTCCATCCGGCGGCCACTAAAATACGGCCTTGGAAAACGTCGCACACCGTGGGATCGCAAACAACATCTTGGGGACATAAGTCGGCAAAAATTGCCTTCAACAAACGGGCATTGAGACGAGTGGCCATAATCCCGATCCAGTCCGATTCGTTTTGATCGGCGGACGGAAGAAGTTCGCGATATGCCGCTTGGTAAGTTCGGGCCGGAGCGCCACCGCCAATCACTAAAATCAATTTTGCATCCGGGTTATCATTGAGAAATTTGCGAACCAAGGAAGCAAATTTTTTCAAAAACTCGGTATCTACTTCTCCGGGAGCTATAATCGAGCCACCGACTGACAAAACCTTTATCATAGCACAACCTTTATCTCAACTGCCTCGAGCCTTAGTCGAAGCTTTGATCTTTATTGGATATTGAGGAACAACAAATTCATAGTTACCCGGATTGACAGTGAACAGAAAGACTTTAGGTGGATTATCGATGGATATAGCCTCATACCAAACCTCATTAATTTCGCGACTGTCCAAGTCCGTAGGTTGTATGGAGAATTTAATGGTTGCTCCGGGCATTGATTCTATGGAAGTTTTGCCGTCGGAGTTAATGAAGGTTATTAGATAATCGGAGGCCGATGCGGCTTCAACGGTTACCGGAATTTGATTGAGGACGTCGGTACAACCACAAAGCAATGTCGAGAAAAAAAACATTAAAAAGACATTCTTTTTCATAAAATCCTCCTCATTAATTATCGGCAAATACATAAAAAACGCCACATATAGAGTATAACATAACTTGCGAAATAAGTCAAGCCTTTCCCTCCGTTTGCATATTTTTTTGGCGTGATTCCTTTGGAATGAGGGAAAGGGGTGAACTATTCGAAAAATTCGAATAGTTCAAAATCGGCCACCGAAACGGCCACGGACACCGCGGATGGCAACTATTCGAAAAATTCGAATAGTTCGGTTTTGCCGCAATCTGTATGCAATCACATTGGCAGGCGAGTTGGTGGGTGGTGAACTATTCGAAAAATTAAAATAGTTCGGTTTGCCGCGAACAAATCATTCAAATTACTGTTACCGATAAAGCTGAAAGGGTTGAATAAAATAGTGTTTTATGCTAAAATATATTCATGGAAAGTTTTGTCCCCAAAGAAGTAAAACATCTTCCCCCCGAAACGGCTTTGAAAATTGCAGCCGGGGAAGTGATTGATCGACCATGTGCGATTGTTCGCGAACTCATAGACAACTCGCTGGATGCCGGAGCCACTTCAATTTCCGTCGAATTGGATTCCGGCGGAATCGAAAAAATCCGTGTGGTGGATAACGGCTACGGAATGACAAAGGAAGACCTCGAAATTTGCACCGAATCACACACAACAAGCAAAATCACCACCGAAGACGATTTACTTTCCCTGTCAACAATGGGTTTCCGCGGAGAAGCCCTTTCCGCAATTTCTGCAGTGGCCACATTAACAATACTTTCCTCCCGAGACGGTAATGCGCAC
>JAFNZQ010000023.1 GCA_017382775.1 Spirochaetaceae bacterium | reverse complement strand
CTGTGCGCCACAAAGCATTTTCGGGGATGTGTACCTGTTTTTGAAAAACGGCGAATTGCTGCAAAATTGGCCTTGCGACGGCGGTGGCAACGTGGTTACCGCACCACAAATTGTCCAAGGGCGAAATCCCAAAGTGATTTTTTTGGCACAAAACGGAATGCTATCTCTGTGGGATTTGGAAGGCAATTCCGTGGAAGGTTTTCCTTTGGACTTGGATGGAAATTATTTGTGCCCACCGCTGATTTTCAACTTCAACAAGGACACAAAAGGGATTTTCACCGTAAATACTGACGGAATTGCCAGGGTTGTATCCTTTGAAGGGGAAATAATTTCCGAATATTCGGTAAAGGGGCTGTCCGGTGACAGTATTCGTACAAGCAAACAGGACATTAACGACGATGGTGCGGACGAAATTTTTATTTATGGGGCTTCGGACACGATTTTTGCCTTTGACGGATATTTACAATCCATTGACGGCTTTCCGGTGGAAGGCAACACCTGTCCCCAGTTTGCCGACTTTGACGGTGACAAAAAGGCTGAAATGTTTACCTTTGACTTCCTTGGTAAGCTTCATGGCTATGATTTTAATTTTTAAGCCTTGAAAATCGCGAAAGAAGGCCTTTATAAAACTTTTTTTCATTTTTTTTGCCTTTTTTTGTGATTTTCTCTTGACAAAGTTTTTTAACTATGATATTATATCATCATTGGGGGCGTAGCGAAGCTGGTTATCGCGTCGGCCTGTCACGCCGAAGACCGCGGGTTCAAGTCCCGTCGCTCCCGAAAAGCGAGCTTTGCGGCTTGCTTTTTTTTCTCACCATTACAAGGCGTGTTTGGTGCCTTGAGGGTTTTGCCGCAAATGCTTGCAAAACCTGCGCGCTTTGTTTAAATACCCCCGAAAGGGGGACTTTCGGGCAGTAGCGCAGGGGGAGCGCGCTTGGTTCGGGACCAAGAGGTCGTGGGTTCAAATCCCACTTGCCCGACGAATCCTAAATAAGGAGCAAACATGATTTTTCCGCTGGAAGATTTAATCAAATTCGAAGGTAACATTTACGAAATCACCTGTGCAGCCAGTCGCCGCGCTTATCAATTATCAAAATTGGACGATCCGGAAGTTAAGAAAAATGATGATAAAGCCGTTTCTCTTGCGGCAAAACAACTTTTCAAAAAAGAAATAGAATATCGTATCGGAAAGTAATCTTTGGCAACGGGAAAAATTCCGGTTTTTGTAATCTTCGGTGCAACTGCCTGTGGCAAAACTGCCACCGCCTTGCGTTTATTCGGCAAGGATGGTTCTTCTTCCCTGTCGGGACGTGGTGAGGTTGTAAACAGCGATTCCGTTCAAATTTACAAGGGAATGGTTATCGGAAGTGCTGCACCGGATGAATTTACCCTTTCAAAATTGCCCCATCACGGTCTTGGTTTTTTATCTCCTTCCGAAGAGTTTTCCGTAGCGAAATTCGTGGATTTGGCAGACGATCTATGCGGCCGCATTTATTCCCAAGGAAAATTTCCCATCCTCCTAGGCGGAACAGCCTTTTACATTAAACATTTTTTATTCGGACTTCCCGTGACACCCACTGCGGATCCCGCTGTTCGAAACCGTCTTCGTAAGGAATGTAACATCCACGGACGGGAAACCATGTACCAACGCCTTTTGGAAGTGGACAGTTTGGCGGCAAAACGGATACATCCCAATGACGAATACCGAATTTTACGCGCCTTGGAAGTGTACGAAGCCACCGGGCGGCCTTTAAGCAGTTTTGACATATCGCCCACTCTCCGTTCCCGATACAATTTTTGCCCAATTTATCTCGTTATGGAACGTTCTCGCCTTTATGAACGCATTGAAAGCCGTGTGGAGGAAATGGTTGCATCCGGTTTACGGGAGGAAATTCATTCCCTGGTGGAACAGGGCTACAACGGTAAATCGCCGGCAATGAAAGCCATTGGCTACAAAGAATTTTTTGACGAAGAAGGCAATCTCCGAGACGACGATATGGAGAAAATTGCCTTATCAATAAAATCCAACACAAAAAAATATGCAAAACGCCAAGAAACTTTTTTCAACTCCCTTTCTCCGGCTAAAAGATTTAATCCGGATGAGTTTGACAAGTTGGAAGCGTATTGTGAGGAGTTTGCGAAATGCGTATAACGGGCGGAACCTTATGCGGCAGAAAAATTGAATGTCCCGGTGGAATCATCCGACCTGCCATGGATAGAATGCGAGAATCGGTTTTTGCCATTTTGGGTGACTTATCGGGGAAGTCCTTTTTGGATGTGTTTTCCGGTTCCGGCTCCATTTCCTTGGAGGCTGCATCTCGGGGAGCAACACGGGTAACATTGGTGGAGGGTGACAAAAAAAAGGCCGCCATTGTGCTGAAAAACGTGCAAATTTCTCCGGTGCGAATCAGTTGCAAATTCATTCCTGCGGAACGATTTTTGTTGCGGTGCAAGGACCAATTCGATTTTGTATTTTTCGATCCGCCCTTTCCGTATGGTTTTCATCGTCGTCTTTTGGAAAGTACGGTGGAAAGGGATATTTTGAAAAATAACGGCATCATCATGATTCATCGGCCATCGGAGTTGCGAGATTTTGATGAGCCCATACCCGGCTTGGAACGAATTGATAAGCGAGTATACGGTCGCTCCATAGTTGATTTTTTCAAAAAGGGTTAGGCCTTACGACTGATGAGACAAATGGCTGTGGCACTAATTGCTTCGCCGGCTCCGATTTCACCGCAACCTTCGGCGGTTTTTCCTTTGAGAAAAATTTTTTCCACGGGAACTTCCATTATTGAGGAAAGGCTTTCGCGTATTTTTTCTCGTAAAGGCAAAATCTTCGGGCTTTCCGCAGAAATAACGCAATCTAAATTTTCCAGTACCCAACCTTTCTCACTGAGAGATGCCCAAAGGCCTCGCAGCATTTCCGCCGAAACAGCATCCTTCCATTTGGGATCGGAGGGGGGAAAAAATTCCCCAATGTCGCCGGCAGCACAGGCGCCCAACAAGGCATCCAAAATGGCGTGAATCAGAACGTCCCCGTCGGAATGGGCAAGACAGCCTTTTTCGTGGGGAATTTCCAATCCCCCCAAAACCAGTTTTCGCTGTGGTACTAAACGGTGCAAATCGTATCCGTTTCCCACCCGTAATGTTTTTTCCCCCATTAAATCTTCCCTGTATGTGATTTTTTTGTTTTTAACATCCCCGGGCACAATTTTCACCTTACCAAAATATTGGGCGAAAATTGCGGTGTCATCGGTGAAGTTTTTTCCTCGGGATTTTTCATGGGCGGAAATGATCTTTCCGAAGTCAAATCCCTGGGGAGTTTGAATGTTCACCACAGTTTCCCGCTTCAAATGGGTGTGGATGAAACCATCTTGGGAAACAGTCTTTTGAGTGTCCACGGATGGAATGCCCGGTGCGACAGCGAGAAATTCTTCGGTGGAATCAATTACGTTGCGAATTATTTGGGATGAAACCCAAGGCCGCGCTCCGTCGTGGATTAAAACAAAGTCGGGGGCGTCCCGTTCCAAAAACTTCAATCCGTTAAAAACAGATTCCTGCCGCGTGGCACCGCCTTGGACAAAAAATAATTTACGGGAAAAATCTTCGTTGCTCAAAATTTTTGATGAAAAAATTGCTTCTTTGAAAGCCCCTTCGTCAGCAGAAGGAACGGTTACAACATAGTGGGAAAAATTAAAGGTGTGAACAAAGGTTTCCAAAAGGGCCGTTATGGCAGGAATTTGTAGGCCGGGGAGCAAGGAAATTTCCTTTTTTTCACCACCGAAACGGGTGGAAAGACCGGCTGCCGTCACAATGAGGGCAATTCTATTCTTCCTCATCCTCGTCGTCAACTTCTTCGCCATCGTCATCTTCGAAGACGTCTTCTTCTTCGTCTGCAAATTCGTCGTCGAGGCCATCGTCTAAAAAGGGCTTGACCGTTTCACTGGATGCAACCAAGGCTTCCAACTGGGAATGAATCATATCCACGGCTTCTTCCTCAGGAATATTCAAGGCCACGGACACTTCCTCTTGAAGAAGCCGTTTTGCGGAATCGAAAAATTTTCTTTCCTGAGTGGGTAAATCTTTGATTTTGCTACGATTATATAAGGAACAAACAATTTTCACAATATCGAAAATTGTACCGCTTTTCAAAAGACTTAAATTTTCTTGATAGCGTGCCTTCCAGTCATTTTGAACAGGCTCTACGGTTTTGGAAATTTGATCTACAGCGGCACGGGCATCATCCGCAGATACAATGGGCCGAATCCCAAAGGAATCCACCGTATCCACGGGAACCAAAACCACGATGTCCGTGGATTTGATGTAAATTTTATAATACTTGACAACCTTATTCTGAAAGGACTTCTCCTGTATTTCCATCACTGTGCCAACGCCTTGGCTGGGATATACAATGTTTTGATTAATCTCGTACATATTTTATCCTATCCGAACAATAAAATTTCGCTCACGGGGACCGTCAAATTCGCAAAAATAAACACCTTGCCATGTTCCCAGCATCAACCGGTGATTTCCAATAATTATGGACGCACTTTGACCAATGGCCGCTGCTTTTACATGGGCTGCGGAATTACCCTCCATGTGGGTAAATTCACTTTGATTGGGAAAGGCTTTGTCCAAGGCAAGGGCTAAATCCGATTTAACACTTGGATCGGCATTTTCGTTAATGGTAATTCCGGCAGTGGTGTGAGGACAAAAAACAGTACAAATTCCCTCGTCAATACCGGATTCGGCCACGGCACGTTCAATAATCCCGGTGATGTTATAAAAGCCTTGTTTGTCAGTTTTCAAGGTGTATTGATGAATCATTGTTCTTCCTTTTGCTGATGCTTGGCCGGTATTTTTTTCATGTCAATCATAGCTAATTTTCGGTATTCTCCGGGAAGACCGTAGGCATCTTCCTCGTAGTAACTCAAAATGCGGGTCAGCATTTCTTCCGCTTTTCGCCAATTTTTACGTTTCACATGGATGTGGGCAATTTCAAATTCCGCTGCCACTCGCGATGGTAAGTTATCCCCGAAACGAACGAGAATTTCCTCATAAATCAGCAGTGCAGAACGATAATCACCTTTATCCAAATAACTGTGAGCCTGTTGCTGCATTTGCTTTTCGGTTAAATCATTGGGTAAATCCTTCACCGAGAGACATGAAATAAGAAAAAACGGGATCATGAAAAAAATAACAAAGCGCATTGTCATATTTTACACAATGTTTTAAAAAATGTCAAGGGGGAAAAGGGGATTTTTAGATTTTTATTGATTTTTTGCGAGAGGGAAAATCCTCCCGCAAAAATATTTTTATTTTGAAACCACCACTTCGGCGATGAAACTTCCGGAATAAAGGGCTTGTCCCTTGTTGTTTCTGATATCGCGAATGATATTCATCCAATATTCGGCTTCGGATCTTGTTTTATAGGGACCGACACGGACGCGATAATAGGTTTTTCCACCGTTGTCTTTGGTGAAAACGTCGCTATCAATTTTGCTGGCAGCCAATGTTTCGCGAGCTTGGTCAGCATAGATTTGATCCAAAAATGATGCAACCTGTATCCAGTAGGCCTTTTCCTTGGGAGGAGCCTTTTTGGGCGGAGCCTTCTTGGGTTCAACCTTTTTGGGAGCCGGTTTTTTAGCCATAACTTTTTCTTCGGGAGGCGGAGGCGGAGGTGTTGCCGCACCACCGATTATGGTTCCGTTCACTGTGGTAAAGGCAGAAACGGCTGCATTTGTGGCAGCGGCATTTCCCAGGGCATTGAGGTCAATTCCGGCAAGGGCCGGATCGGTATAGTTTGGCGGAACGGGGGGAGCAACGGGAAGTGGTTGCATTCTGGTTGTAACAGCCGGCGCCGGCGGTACTTCTGTAACAGCAGAGGGGCTGTAAAAGAACAGGGCAGCACCAATTACAATTACCAAAAAGATTCCCACACCTGCAACAACCCATAAAATTCGTTTTTGCTCCATATCAATCTCCATTAGTATCAATGTTTTCAATTATCGTATTAACATTGTTTTTCAACACGTCCAACGAATTGGAATTATCTACAATATATATATCGGAATTTTTTCTTGAATATTGAGAAAATAAATCTTTTTGAATAAAAAATCTTTTAAAAATCTGTGAAAACTTCATTTTGTTACGTTTTCGGCATCGGATCAATCGTAAAATTGGGGATGCATCAACAAAAATTATGGCGGAACAAAGGGAAAGTAAGTTTGTTTTATATAAAACGGTGGCGTTAATGACTATTTTTTTTGATTGGCTTTTTTCTATTTCCCGTAATGTCATTTTTTCGATTACGGGATGAAGAATGTTTTCCAGACGACGAAGATTTTCCTTATTTTTGAAAACAATTTCCGCCAATTTTTTGCGGGAAATTTTTCCATCGTCATTCAATAAAATAGCGGAATTCTCCGGGGAAAATTCCGCTATTACACAATCCTGTGCTTCTTCCAAAGCACCGTGAGACAATACATCTAAATCGATGCAAAACCATCCCTTCTCAGATAAAATGTCGCAGACAGCATTTTTGCCTGCGGCCATTTTACCTGTAACACAAATTATTGTGGCCATTACTCCAAGGTTTGGACAGCTTTTTCGCTGGCTTCGTTGAACCATTTGTCAAAGGTTCCGTCGGAGGTTACCCTGGCGATGGTTTCATTAACGATTGCAACAAAATCTTCGTTACCCTTTGCAAAGGCGGCGGCCACATCGGCTTCTTCCATGGGAATGCTGAAATAGGACATGGCTAAATCAGGATTCTGCTTAACATAGGGAAGAGCAACCGGTTCTTCCAAAATAATTGCGTCAACCTTTCCGGCTTGAAGAGCCATGATGGAATCGGGACATCGCTGGAATTCCTTCACCTGGGGATGATCATTGTTGATTTCCTCATCGGATACACCGAAAATTTGTGATTTGGCGGTGACAACCTGTACTGTTCCCTTTTGGGCAGCAACCTGTGAACCTGCCAAAGAGTTAATGTCGTGTCCGAATTTTCCCAAATCGGCTAATCGAACAACGGCTCTTTGGTTTGACACATAGTAGGTTTCGGAAAAGTCGATATTTTGCTTTCGTTCTTCCGTCACTGTAAAGCCGGAAATGGCAATATCAATTTTGCCTGAAACAAGAGCACCTAAAATTCCGTCAAAATCCATGTCGGAAAGTTCAAAAGTAATGGGTTTTCCAAACTTTTTGCTCAAATCTTCCGCAATAG
>JAFNZQ010000252.1 GCA_017382775.1 Spirochaetaceae bacterium | reverse complement strand
CATCATCTTTGTTTGAATTGAAAATAGGTTATCGTTACAAAGAGTCTTTATTTCGGATACGGTTTTTTCGTCAAACAATGAGGCTAAATTTATTCCGTATTTTCTCGAAAGATTTTCCAACCACCTAATATGAGTGAATATGGTAAAAAAATCCGTTGCATCATCCTCCAAGCGTTCAAACACATTTATGTTTAACTGAACGTCTATGAAGCGATTAAACTCGGCGGGAATTACCAAAGGGGATTTTTCCGTGTCCGTTTCTCCGATAAATCCTTCCAAGTCCTGCAAGGTTCTGACTTCGGATTCGCTTTCAATGTCGGTGCATTTAATCATCCACAAAATTAGGGGATTGTTCAAAAGTTGCCTTATATTTCGCGGATCGTATTTTTCAAAAAATTCGTTTGTTTTAACAGTTGCTTGATACAAAAGTTTTTTTTCGTTTTCGGGCTTTCCCGGTGGCAAAAATGAAAAATCCGGCTGCAAGGGAATTCCCTCCAAAGATCCGGTGGGAAGATTCCAATCCACCTCCAACTGACGTCTTCTGTCTTCGGGGATTAAATATATGGGATATATGGCGGAATAATCCACCAGTCGGGAATGATCCGCCAAAAATGATGACACATCCCTCTCCGTTTCTGCTGCCAAACCGGGAGAAACCTGTTTGAATTCCAAATATTCCGGCGTTCCGTGAATGTAGGATATGAAAAAAATCGCCTCCGCCGTGTTCAAATCACCGTAGGCAACATCATTTTGTGATAACTGGGCCGAAACCGCTTCGCAATAGGCATAAAGGGCTTCTCCTTTTTGCGGTTCCGGGGCATTGGCAAAGGCTTTGTACTTTTCCGTGGTTACAGAATACAAGTTTCCCTCTTGTCCAAAAACCGGAAAGGCAAAAATTGTGAGAAAAAAATAAATTCCCAGCCACGAATTAGTTTTATGCATTTCGCAGTTTATCCATCCATTCCTTTAATTCGGGATAATCTTTGTAGTAGTACTCATCCAACTCATCATCGGTTAATTCCAAAAGTTCGTGGCTTAAACAGTGAATCCAAACGTCTTCGGTGCGGTCTTTCAAGTCAAATTTGCGGCAATAGTAGTCGGGACGAACGGATAAATCCTTTTGATCGGCAAAATTTTTGTAATCGTGCACCGCAACTTTGATGTTTTCGCGAGTGATTCCTCGGTTCATAAATTCGTCGACTATGAAATTTATTGTAATTCCGGAATCGAAAATGTCGTCCACCAAAAGAATTTTATCCGTAGGGCGCAAATGATCCGGGGGATAAGTCCAACCGTCAACTACCAAGCGGTTGTTTCGTTGCTTGATTCCGCTGTAAAGTCGTGGCAGAACGGCGGCGTACATTACGTTCCTGTCTTTGCGCAACATCTTGAAGCACTCACTGAGGACATTTCCCAAATAGGCACCGCCCCGCAAAGAAACGTAAATTACGTCGGGGATGAAACCTGCTTCGTAGATTTGAACGGCAAGTTTTATTCCGTTATTTCTGACCATATCACAATTTATAAAATCTTTCGCCATAGATTTCTCCTTGAAAAATACGTTTTTATTGTATACAAAAATAAAAAATTTGTCAAGCAAGTAGAGAGAAAGCCTTTTTCTTTATGCAAAAATCAAAAATTTACAGGCGGTTTAACCTCATATTGAGGGAATTTCTCCCCTCAATATTTTAGCGTGTTCCCTTGTCGTAAGGAATTCCCTCTGCTTTGGGCGCTCGAGATTTTTTCGATGAAAAAGCCAAAACCACCAAAGAAATTATGTAAGGCAACATTTTGTACATCTCACCGGAGCCTAATTGCACAAGGACGTCAAATCCCATGTAGGCGTCGGCGATGGCTCGGAAAAATCCGAAAATAATTGCCGCCAATGCAATCCGAATGGGATTCCACTGTCCGAAAATCATAACCGCCAAGGCCAAAAATCCGGCTCCCGCAACTCCGTAAATGAAGTTCCACTGGGAATTTGCGGCAGAAACGTAGATGATTCCGCCCAATCCGCCTAATCCGCCGGAGATTAAAACGCCGGAATAACGCATTTTGTAAACGTTGATTCCCACGCTGTCCGCCGCTTGGGGATGTTCACCGCAGGAACAAAGTCGCAATCCGAATCGTGTTCGACTAAGTATGATTGCAGAAGCGATTAGGACTATAACGGTGAAAAACATATAAACGTTCAATTCCAACGAACCCACTTTTAAGAGAAATACCTTTCGATTTTCAATGTATTCGATTATTGCCGAAACGTTATCTCCGCCGGAAATGGAATTGTTGTAGGCTTTTACCAACACCGTGGCCGAAGCTGTGGCTAACATATTCATTGCGGTTCCCACCAAGGTTTGATCCGCTTTGAAATTTATTGCGGCCACTGCCAACAAAAGGGACATAACCATCCCGGTGAGAGCACTCACAAGAACCGTCACCAAAATCAGCACAATGGGAGGTGTCGTGGTGGGGAGAATGAACAGAACAAAGGCTCCTCCCAAGGCACCGCCAACCATTATTCCTTCGAGACCGATGTTTACTACTCCGCTTCGTTCTGAAAACATTCCGCCCAATGCGACCATAATCAGAACAGAGGCATAAATCAATGTGTATTGCAAAAATAACATTTTACTACCTTCCTTTTGAATCTTTTTTGCTTTGCACTCCCGTTTTTGTGAAAGATGCTTTCATTAAATTTTTGAAGAACAAAACAAAGGCGCACGCATAAATTATTATTGAGGAAATCATATCGGCAATTTGCGGATTGAAATAACGCATATCGATAAAACTTCCGCCCAGGGTTATATGTTGGATGAAGTATCCGGCGAAGACAACTCCAATGGGATGCAAGGCTCCCAAGAAGGCCACTGCAATTCCGTTAAATCCCATTGCCGGAACGGCGGCACTGGTTCGCCATTGTTCAATGTCGGTGAGGTAATAGAAGGATGCTGCCAAACCGGCCAAAGCACCTGCAATTGCCATTGTGAGGATGATGTTTCGTTTGTCCTGCATACCGGCATATTTTGCCGCGTTTTTGTTAATTCCCGTGGCACGCAATTCGTATCCGAAGGTTGTGCGAGTGAGAACAACCAAAATCGCCACAGCCACCACCAATGTTAGGGGAATGGCGATGGTTACATATTCGTTGTTGCTGAAAAATTTTTCCAATCCCAAGGAAGGAATGAGCGATCCGGGGGAGTTGGGAAGAATTTTATGGCTTTCGGAAATGGACAAATTCATAACCGTTTCGTTCTGCATGAGCATGTTCACAAGGTACAAGGCTATCCAGTTCAACATTATACAAGCGATAACTTCGTTTATGTTGAAAAAGGCTTTTAGTGCCCCCGCCAATGCGCCCCATGCCATTGCTGCCAATGCTGCAACAAGAACGCACAAGAACCAGGGAAGATGCCAACTGAGAGCAGCCCAAAGGGACACGCCGATGGCCAAACAATACTGTCCGCCCACACCAATGTTGAACAAACCGGCTTTGTAGGCGAAAAGAACGGAAATTCCGCAAAGAATTAAGGGAACGGATTTTACCAAAGTACTTCCCAAATAATAAAGTTGCTGCACTTCCTTTCTGAAATACATAAAGTTTTTCAAAATTGTTTCTATGGCCTTGGGTGCGTGGGGAGCGTTAATAAGCAACAATATAATAAATCCCAAAAACACACCGATTACGGCACAGAAAATCGCAGCCACAATTGATTGGAAACTGTCTTTCTGTATAAGTTTTCTAACGTTAAACTCTTTCATTTAATTCTCCTTGAATGGACTGTAAGGCATTCGTTTTGCACCGGCCATGTAGAGACCCAATTCTTCCACGGTGGTACTTTCGGGGAAGAGTTCTCCCACAATTTCGCCTTCGTACATCACCAGGATTCTGTCGCTGAGGTTCATTACCTCGTCCAGTTCCAGGGAGATGAGGAGAACTGCCGTTCCTGCATCCCGTTCGGCAACAATCTGTTTGTGTATGTACTCAATGGCACCTACGTCAAGACCGCGAGTGGGCTGGACCGCCACCAATAATTCGTGGGGTTTGTCCATTTCACGGGCAATAATCGCCTTCTGCTGGTTTCCGCCGGACATGGCACGAGTAATGGTTTTCGGACCTTGACCGGAACGAACATCAAACTTTTCGATGAGGTCGGTGGAGTAGGCCGAAACTTGGGCCTTTCTGATAAATCCGCCCTTTTGGAATTGGGGTTCCCAATAACGTTGGAGAACCATATTTTGTTCCAACATGTAGTCCAAGACCAAGCCGTGTTTGTGGCGGTCTTCGGGAATGTGACTCATTCCGGCCTTGCTGCGCTCACGGATGGACATATTGGTTATGCTGCAATAGCGTTCGACTTAACGTGCTTAACAATGCGCCAGCCGAAGTTAAGGTCGGTCAAAACCTCCTCCGAAGGCTTAGCCTCGGTTACGCACATATCTGCAACTACCTCCTTGGTAGTGGTGTCGAGGTGCTGAACGAGCAAACCGCCATTAACGCTAATATACTGATTCTGAACGTCGTTTGTGCGAGTCATATCAACCTTCAACACGCGCAAGTTCTTCTTAGCGCAAAGTATCTCGAGAGCCTCGTCGGTGAACGATGGAGCCATAACAATCTCCAAGAAGATTGGCTTCATACCGAGAGCTACCTCTGCAGTAACCTCGCGGTTGAGAGCTACGATACCTCCGAAGATACTCTTTGTATCGGCCTCGTAAGCACGAGTCCAAGCCTCCAAAGCATCAGCACCGATTGCTGCACCACAAGGGTTCATATGCTTCAACGCTACGCAGAATGGCTCATCGAACTCGCGAACGATATTCAACGCTGCATTTGCGTCCTGAATGTTGTTGTACGAAAGCTCCTTACCATTCAACTGCTCGGCGTATGCCAACGAGAAGTGAGTGGTAGAGTTGTCGCGATAGAACTTAGCCGACTGGTGAGGGTTCTCGCCATAGCGCAACGACTGCTGCTCGTCGAACTCCAAGAACAACTTCTCCGACAAGCCCGCCTGCTTACGCATATAGGTTGCGATGCACATATCGTACTCTGCGGTGTGGGTATATGCCTTTGCCGACAACTGCAAACGAGTCTCAACTTTAGTGTTGCCCTCAGCCTTAATCTCCTCAAGAATCTGCGCATAGTCCGCAGGATCGCAAACTACGGTTACATCCTTATAGTTCTTTGCTGCCGAACGCAACAT